>SKJD01000257.1 GCA_007116095.1 Candidatus Hydrogenedentota bacterium | reverse complement strand
TGATCTTCCGGCACGACGAAGGTCCCGCTGACAAAAAGGCGTTCATTCGCCGTCAGGTGAATGTCCGTGATGGAGGTTTCCGGATCGTCCACCAAGTAGAGCTCGGGGTTTTCGATATGCAAGCGAATCTGGTGATAGGTCCCCGCCGGCACCTCGGCCGCGGAGAGCAAGGATGACACGCCCATCAGGTCGACCAGGTTGATGTCCACGGAGTCGCCGCTAAAGACGTACACCTCGGGGCCATTGTCCTGCTTCATGGTAATATGCGTCAGCGTGACATAGAACGCTGCGATATCCGCTACAGGAACCGGTCCCTGCTTGGTTTCCATATAGAGGGGCACGGTCTTGGATAAGTCCGCATCGCTAGAGAGCACTGTGAGCACTTTGGCATTGTTGTGGGGCGTCACTGGCGGGCAGCCCGCAGCGACCATGCCCAACGCCAAGACGACACCAAGCCCTATGGCGGTTGAAAGTGATTTTCGTTTCATGGGTTACTCCTACTTTTTCTTCGACATTATCAATTCGGAACAAGCTTACATGTCAATGCTACCATGAAAACCCGGATCCGACAAGCGCCGCCGCCTTCGCCTGCCCGTTTGGGTATGCATGGCGCAGTTGAATTGTAGACATGGTAATCGGTATAGTAAGGTTCGCACTGAATAACTGGGAGACTCGCACAAACGGCAATAAGCAGGTTGTTTTGCCTGTCCAGGCCAAAACTTAGTTATTTAATCAGGATTGTAACTATTGCGCAGTGACCCGCGTCAAATGCCCATATATGCGCAATCTTTCACGGCCAATGGCCCATGCCCAATCCGTTGCCTAAATTTCCATTACAACGACTTTGACCCATTGAAGACAGGAGTTTGGACACCTCATGGCCAATTTAATTGACAGCAAGGGAAATCTGGACGAACTTTCCAAGGTGGAAAGCCTTAAATATAATAGCGGCGGTCTGTATGGCGCGGTGGCTGAGGAATTGGCGGAGAAATCCGACCACTTCAGCGACGACACCATTCAAATCCTGAAGCACCACGGTTCGTACCAGCAGGACAACCGGGACAACCGTAAAGCGCGCAAAAAGCAGAAACTCGGCAAAGAGTATTACATGATGCTGCGCACGAAGTTTCCCGGCGGCAAGTTGAATGCCGAACAATACTTACTGTGCGACGACATGGCCACAAAATACGGTCAGGGCGACATCCGCGCTACCTCCCGCCAGGACTTCCAGTTCCACGGCGTGGTGCGGGACAACTTCCGGCCGCTGATCCGCGACCTGAATCTGCTGGCGAAAATCACCAGCAAGGGCGGTTGCGGCGACGTGGTGCGCAACACGATGGCGAATCCGGTCGCGGACATCGACGTGGCCTACAAGGACTGCGGGCTGGACCTGATGGCCCTGGCGCAGACGCTCAGCGACAAAACACTGGCGCGCACGAAGAGCTACTACGACCTGTGGCTGAACGATGAGAAGGCCCAAGCGAACCCGGACGGCACGGTCACCTACATCAAGGACCTGCGCGAGGAGGTGGAAGACCCGCTCTACGGGAAGCAGTACCTGCCGCGCAAGTTCAAGATCGGCATCGGGGTGGACTTCGACAACGCCTCGGACCTGTACACCCAGGATGTCGGCGTGATGGGCGTCACGGAGAACGGCGTCATCATCGGCTACGAAATTCTCGCGGGCGGCGGCCTGGGCTTCTCCCACTCGCAGGCGAAGACCTATCCCCGCGCCGGCTCGCACCTCGCCTTCGTCACGGAGCAGGAGGTCTGGCCGATCCTGGAAGCGATCATCAAGGTGCAGCGAGACTACGGCGATCGCACGGACCGCAAGCAGGCGCGCCTGAAGTACACCATCGACCGGATGGGCCTGGAGGCCTTCCGTGAAAAGGTGGCCGAATACGCCGGGCAGTCCTTCGCTCCGCCGCGCAATGTAAAGCCGACGGCGCAGCCGGACTACCTGGGCTGGCACAAGCAGTTCCAGGAAGGCATGAACTACGTCGGCGTCTGGATCGAGAACGGACGCATCAAAGACTTTGAAGGCAGCTACCAGTTTAAGACCGGCCTGCGCGCGGTGATCGAGCGCTTCAAGCCGGACCTGCGCGTCACCCCGCACCACAACCTGATCCTGGCGAATATCCCGGATGCGGACGTGGACGCCGTCCAGGCGATGCTGGACGAATACAAGCTGCCGACCGACCAAGGCATCAGCACGATCCGTCGCATGGAAATGGCCTGCCCGGCGCTGCCGCTCTGCGGCCTGGCGGTCTCGGAGTCGGAACGCATCTTCCCGGAGGTCATGCAGGGCCTGGAAGACGCCGGCCACGGCGACGCCAAAGTCGTAATCCGCATGACCGGCTGCCCCAACGGCTGCGCCCGCTCTTCCTCCTCGGAAATCGGCCTGATCGGCAAGGGCCCGGGTCGCTATATGCTGACCACCGGCGGCGACTACTACGGCACGCGCATGAACCAGGAGCTTGTTCCGGTGCTGAAGTACGAAGACGTCGTGCCGACCATCGCCAAAATGCTGGATATGTGGAAGGCCGAGCGCAATGAAGGCGAAAACTTCGGCGACTGGTCCCACCGGCTGGGTACGGAAGCGCTGCGTGAAAAGCTGGGTATTGAAGAATAGCACGTCTACTGGATGGCCGGGGCCTGCATCAAGGCGGGCCTCGCACCGTATCGGTATGGCTGGATGAGGTAATTCATGGCGGTACTCGAAGCCCGAAAAGAACTCTATAAAACCTTGAACGCGATGGCGCCGGAAGCCCTCTTCCAGTGGGCGCTAGAAGAACACGGCGACCGGGCCGCCATCATCACCAGCTTTCAGGACACCGGCTGCGTCATGATCGACATGATGCGCCGCGTGGCCCCGGGGATGCGTGTCGTCACGGTGGACACCCTGCGCCTGCACCCGGAGACCTACGAACTCATCGACCAGATCGAGGCGCGTTATGACCTGAAAGTCGAGCGCTTCTTCCCCGACGAAAAAAAACGCCAGGAGATGATTGCGCGTCACGGCGAGTACCTCTTCTTCGACAGCAAGGCCAAGCAGGAATACTGCTGCCATGTCCGCAAGACGGAGCCCAACCAACGTGCGCTGGAAACGGTAGACGTCTGGTTTACCGGGCTCCGGCGGGATCAATCGGCCTACCGCAGTGATACACCCAAGGTCTCGCTCGTAGACCGACGCGGCCGCAAAATCCTCAAGGTCTCGCCCCTGGCCGAATGGGACGAAGCACAGATGAAGGCATACATCGAACAGTACGACGTCCCGATGAACCCCCTCTACGACCAGGGCTACACCAGCATCGGCTGCATCATCTGCTCCACCCCCACCCTGCCGCACGAAGACAAACGCGACGGGCGCTGGCGTTGGTTCAACGCCCTCGACGACGACAAAAAAGAATGCGGCATCCACATCAACGGCAGCGGGATTTAAGGGTGTAGTTCTGATATTACCGATCTTGTCGATTCATAACGAAGAGTAGGGGCGAACCTTGTGTTCGCCCGCGTGGGTGGAGTTTCCCACCCACGTCATCCCTGCGAAGAGGTCTGTTGATTAAGTCGATTTTTCAAGAATTTTGGACAAACACCATTCATTCAGTGGCAACATGTTACTTCAAAATAGCCTCGGAATTTACCATCGCCGTTGTGGTTGATTATCTACATTGCACAACACAACAACTAACCCCGGCAGGGGTTACGGATGAATAGCCCGGGGTTGAACCGGAGGGCGTGCAACGCCCGTAGGTGATACCCCGGGATCAGGTCTTGC
>SKJD01000029.1 GCA_007116095.1 Candidatus Hydrogenedentota bacterium | reverse complement strand
GGCGGCACGGGCCGCAGCAAGAGACTCAGCACCAACAACGGGGCCAGCGAGGCCGGGCTGGACTCGCCTTCTCCGGGCGTACAGCCCCAGGGCGTATCATCATCGCACGACACTACCGGGTAGGCCGCCACCAGCAGGGGCGTCAGGACATCGCTGATGCGGTCCAGCTCTTCCCTGTAGTCGGCGCTGCACCATTCCACCGCATAGCGCAGGTTGTACGCCACCTCCATTGGCCGGACGTTCAGGTAGAAGACGCCGACCGCAACCAGAAGCCGCGCCAGCTCCAACTCGCCCTGGACATAGGCGTTGCCGTAGACTTGCAGCATGCGGTGAAAGGAACGCATGGACAGGTTCAACGTCCGCGTGGCCTCCGCCACCGACATCCCCGGCATGCGCGCCGCCAGCGGTTCGGCAAAGGCGTCGATCAGGTCGCGGCGATGCGTCTCGTCAAAGGCGAGGGTGGCGAAAAGAATCTGGTAGCCCAGCTCCGGGCCGGTGTCCCGCCGCAACAGGATTTCCATCGCCATCTCGAAATAATACTCCGCCTCATTGAGCGTGATGTCCAACTCCTCGGCCAGCTCATAAATCTTGTGGGTGGGGTAGTACCACTCCGATTCCGGCACGTCCTCCAGCCAATACTGATGGGAGTACCAGTCCGCGCCCCAGACATTGTTGTGCGAGGCGAAGCCCCGGGCGAAACACGACGGCCGCAGGCGATCAAATTCAAAATGCGTCAAGGTCCCGATGGCATGCCGCAATTCCGCATCCAGCGCGGCAGCCTGGTTCATGTCGGTCATCATCGAGCCCAGATTCTGCTCCGGATTCCGCTTGCCCGTGGCCTGCTCCACCATCAGGATATGCGTCGCCATGCCCCAGGCCCGGGCCTCCGCGGCCCAGCCCAGCATCACCCCCAGTGTCACCCCCCACATGAGCATCCGCATCGGTTTGATTTCTCCTGGTTAAGAATTGGCAAAGCAAGGTTTGCATCCCTGCCCTGTGCTTATTCGAGTGTCGCTAAGCTAAAGCGTGGTCAAAAGACAGTTTATTGGCGCACAGTATGTTATTTCAATTCCCCTTCGTGCTTTCGCACGAAGGACGCGCTCTAAAGTGCGCTACTCCACATTACCGCGCAATCCCATTACCGTCATTCCTGCGCAGGGGTCCGTTACGCCCAAAGTTTCGTGTGCGTGTTGACTCCGTTCAATTGTTTACCACCTTTGGCCCTATTATCGCCCGACCGCGGAGCGGTCACGGATGATTAGCCCGGGGTTGAGCCGGAGGAGCGAACCTTGGGTTCACCCGAAGGCGATACCCCGGGATCGGGGCTCCAACCTGGGCCTCAGCGGGGTCAGTATGGCCAATTACACCATCGCAGTGCAACAGAAGCGCCGCCGGACGGGGCCGGGTTGGCGCATTCTTTGAAAGGGACCTTTTGACAAGCAAGGTGTAAATAAGGGGGAACCTGGACCTGATTTCGGGGATTAAAGCGAGATGGGGGTGCGGACATTTGCATGCCCGGTTTCGGCTTTGCAACCATAGAGGGCGTTGTAGCGATATCGGCTGTCCTGTCTTCGAAATGCGGCGCCCGGCCATACGGGAATTTTCATACCTCAATACCGCCACGCAGGTGGCTGGGAGAATCTGCTTTGTCTACTTCCTGGAACGACAACAACGAAGAGACGCCTTCGGAGGCGCAGCATCCAGAGCAACATTACCAGGGCCAGCGGCCCCCGTCGGAAGAACCGGAGCTGGAGCCGCTGAAGCGGGCTCCGCTGGACCCCAAACCGGTCCCCCGACCACCTGAGGCGGGGCAGCAGCCCCCGTCCCCCTATCAGGCGCCGTCGGACGGGGTATTTCCGCCGACCCAGGATCCCTTCAGTCAGCAGCCGCCGCAGCGACCGCATGCACCCGGCGCGCCCTCGACACCCCCGACGCCGCCTCCCCAGACTCCGGAGACGCCGCCGCAGCGGGACTTTCGGCCGCCACTGGAACTGGACCGCAACTGGCAGTCCGAGCCCAGCAGCCCCCCCGTAGACACCTCCTTTGATCCAGGCTTTCCACCGCTGGACCCTCTGATTGGGGATGCGGAGGAAGAAGAGGAACTGGGGACCTTTTTCTCGCATGGCCTGGCGCTCCTGGGGGTGGTCATGGTGGCGGTGCTGCTGGGGGCGATGCATTACTTTTGGCAACACGCCGGCGCCCGGCCGGTTTCGGAGGTGGAGGCGCTGCAACTGCAACAGACCCTGGCGGCGCATCGCGCCCTGGTGGACAGTGTCGGTTCACCCTGGACCGTACGGGTGGGCGGCTTGTTCGAGGCGCTGGACACCGGCGCGGAGGGGGTGAAGGTCCTGCCGCTGTTCCCCATGCTGGCGGCGCTGACGCAGTACACCCTGAACGCCGCGCCGGATCTGCTCTTTTCCTTCAACGCCATTGGGCTCTTCGGGCTATTGCTCGGGGTCTATGCCCTGGGGCGTTGCTGGTTGACGCCCGGCCAGGCCTGGTACGCCACGGCAGTCGTCGGGTTGACCCCGGCGCTCATCGGCGCGACCTCCCTCTACTCGCCAATGCTCTTTGCCACGGCCTGTGTGATTTGGGGGCTGGCGGCGCTGGCGCGCAGCGTACAACTCAAGCATGCGGGCTGGGTCTTTGTGTTCGCCCTCTGCTGCGGCCTGCTCTTGCTGAGTTTCCCGGCCTATCTTCTCTATTTCGTGCTGCCCTTCGCCGCCTGCCTGATCGCGGGGATTTCCCTGCTCTTTCCGGTACAGCCCAAGCGCAGCTTCGATGCCGAGGGCCTGGGTCGGCTCGTGGTGAACCTCTTCATCCTGGGCGTGGTCGTGCTGGGCATTTCGATGCTCTGGTATGTGTCACAGTGGCGGCAGGCAGCGGTGGCGGAAACCGAAGCCACCGCATCCGCCTTTGCCGGGCTGCTTCCCACACTGCCGGAGACGGGCCAGGCCTGGCTCCTGGCGCCGTGGCTCCTGCTGAACGAGAGCTGGTTCGCGCCCCTGACGCTGTTGGTTATCTTCGGCCTTATCGGGGTCTGGATCATCTACAATGAATCGCTATTTCCATTGTTCCTGACGCTGCTGCTGATGCTTGGTGGCTGGGCGGCCTGGACCCTCTACGCGGACTCGCTGGACAGCAGCCTGCTCCTGCCGATGGCGGTCTGTGGGGCCTTGCTCGCCGGGAGCATCCTCTGCGCCATCCCGGGCTCGGGACTGCGCGGGCTTTTCCTGGGAATGGTGTTGGGCCTGCTGGCCATCCAGTTCCTGAACATCGCCACGCCGGCCTTCGGGGCCTTGGGCCGCATGACCGTCGAGGCGCCAGGCACAGCGCCCGAACACCCCGCGACCTTCCCGCCCCTGGAAGACATCGTGATCTACAACAGCCTTCTGCATCCGGGCCGAGACTATTTCCCGGTCCAGGAAAGTACGGAAGAAACCCCGCATCCGCGACTGCTTCAGGCCATGTTGCACCGTGAGAGCGTCACGAGCCGTCCAGGCGACCATGCGCCCTACGTAGAGCTTGGCCTGGGGGGCGCCGCGCTCTACCAGCAGCTCTACGGCTTGCCCCAGTTCACCCCGGAAACCGGGGTGCAGGCGGTGCGACCGCCCCGGCGCATCGGTTACGGCGAGGCCGGCTGGGCGCGTCTGGAAGACGCCGACTATGTGGTCGCCGTGGTCGCGACGTCGGAATGGCCTGATCTGGAAGCACGACTGGAAGGCGCCGGCTTGATTCCTGTGGAGGCCTTTGCGTGGAACGATGACCGTGCGGTCGCCTACCACGCGGCGCTCTACATGACGACCCGGGATACGGTGACGCCGGACGCGCCGGATGTGGACGCCCCGTCGGCGCCCACCATTGAGGCGCCAATACCGGAAATCCGCGAATTGCCAGACGCTACGCCGGAAACACCGGAAACGCCTGCGGAGGAAGCGGAAGAGACCGAGGAGACGGTGGACGAGGTGACGGAACCCGAAGCCACGGAACCGGCCCCAGCGGATGCCCCGGAGAGCGCCCCGGCGGATCCCGCAGCGCCAGAGCTGGACATGGATTCCGAACTCGGCGCGCTCTTCCCGCCGGACCCCTTGCCTGCGGCAACCCCGGACGCGGAGGACGAACCAGAAGACGAAGCGGCGCCTGCGGAATCAGAAGCGCTGCTGGAGCCGCTGGACAACGGCGTTGCGCCGGAGACAGAAACAGACGACAACGATTCCTGAGACCAACACGATAAATATTTTCCATGGGTGCAGATCGGGTATTACCGATCATGCACCCTTTTTTTTATCAGGTGTAGTTCTGATATTACCGATCTTGTCAATTCATAACGAAACGTAGGGGCGAACCTTGTGTTCGCCCGCGTGGGTGGGTTTTCCCACCTGCGTCCTGCCTACGAAGGGGTCAGTTGATTAAGTCGATTTTCAGGAATTTTGGACAAACACCATTCATTCCGTGGCAACATGTTTCATAAATAGCCATAGGGTTCGGCATTGCCGTTGTGGTTGACTATCTACTTTACACGACATTACGACTAACCCCGGCAGGGGTTACGGATGAATAGCCCGGGGTTGAACCGGAGGGTGTGCAACGCCCGTAGGTGATACCCCGGGATCAGGTCTTGCAAAGAAAACCGACCCCAGCGGGGTCGCGGATGATCAAAAAAAACAACAAATCACAATTTTAGGCAACGCTTTCAGCGTAGGGGGTTTTGGGCTTTGTTGACCCAGGGTAGGCCTTAATCTTGCGATCAAGTCCAACCCTGGGCTGTATTTAGCACAGCTCCTTCGGAGCATTTTTTTTATTGACATGGACTTTACGACGCTGCATGTCCGCGCCTTTGCGCCTTTGCGTTAAAATGTGCCCATTGCTCTCTTCCGCGACCCTTCCAGGGTGGGCCCTGGGGGGAAGCCCCGGTCCCGGGGTATCGCCTTCGGGCGAACACAAGGTTCGCCCCTACAGGCTCAACCCCGGGCTAATCATCCGTGACCGCTCCGCGGTCGGGCGGTCGCATGGCCGTGGGTTATGAACGAGCAAAAGGATTTAACAAGCCACGCATGATATGTTGGCGCATGGGCATGCCGTTACATCAATGTACTGGATGCCCACCCACGTCATCCCTGCGAAGGTGGCAGCGCCATTTTGAGTCGGAACTGTTGGCAAACTGGGCAATATCCTGATTTTTCTTCGTGCTTACGCACGAAGAGCGAACTAAAGTTCGCTACTCCACATAACGAATCGACCTAAGCGGTAATATCAGAACTAGACCCGAATTAACAGGACTTTGGAGTACTACGAGTTATGCTGGGAATACGGCGCTTACAACCCGTGCAGGTTAAGCTACTGGGCTGGGATAAGGTCTGGCTGAATGTCTGGGATTACGGCGGTGACGGCCCCACGCTGCTGTTCTGCCATTGCACGGGCGGCCTGGGACGGCTCTGGGAACCGGTGATTCGACGTTTGCAGGGGCGCTACCATTGCTACGCACCGGACGCCCGGGGGCACGGCCTTTCCGCCAAACCCGTCGATTGGGAAGCCTACGACTGGCATTACTATACGCGGGACATCCTGGCGCTGCTGGACGCCATGCATCTGGAGGGAGGCATCCTGGCGGTCGGGCATTCAGCTGGAGCAACGCATCTGGTGGACGCGGCCTTACAGCGCCCGGAGCGGTTCCGGGGCTTGCTCCTGCTGGACCCCGTGATGGCGCCGGCCAACATGCAAACCCAGGTGGAACTGATGTGTCAGGCGCTTGCCGAGCGCACCCGCAGACGTGTCACGGAATTCCCCACACCGGCTGCGGCCCAAGCGCGTTTCTCAGAGAAGCCGCCGCTCAGCCGCTGGACCGAGGAAACGCTGCGCCTCTATGTGGATCAGGGCTTGGAAAGCGGGCCGGATGGCGTCTTCACCTTGCGCTGTCCCAATGAGATCGAAGCCTGGACCTATGAATGGGCCGCCAAACAACGGATATTCGATCGCATCCACGAGCTGGAAGTGCCGGTAACCCTGGTGACCGGCGACGAAAGCGACATCGCCCCCTTTGTCGCTCTGCAGGCCCAAAGCTTCGGGAACCTACAGGCATGTCACAGCCTCCCCGCCTCCCACTTCATCCCGCAGGAAGTCCCGACAGCCGTCGCGGAGCTGGTAGACGCCTGGGCCTCCCAGGCCGTCGGTTCTTCATAAAATCATCTCTTCATAAACAGGGAGCCCCACGGAGCAATGCATCAATCCCGGGGCAAGCCATTCACCCACCCCGGGACTGGATTCCTGTTATTCCAACCAACGACGCTACGCCAGCTTGGGCACCTCGAAATCCGGGTGGTATTCCCGGGTCAGCAGGGCATCGGCCTCCGGCGCATCGACGAAAGTTTCGTTGTCCGGATTAAAGTTCAGCGAGCGGCCCATGCGGTACGAGATGTTCGCCAGGTGACAGAAGGTATTGGACACATGGGCGTCTTCCATGTTGCCCTGAATTTCGTTTGTGTCCCGACTCTTGACCGCATTGAGGAAGTTCTGGAAAGCGCCTGCGCTCTCGGGGAAGGGGTATTCCGCCTCATCCAGCTCGATCAGGTTGTCGCCCCGGTCAAAGAAGCCCTGGCCTTCGACATAGTAGCCATCGCTGCCATAGAAGAGATTGCCGACCCGCACGCCCGCTTCGTCGTTACTGAAACGGTTCCGGACATCAAAGATGAGCATGGTCCCGTCAGCGTAGGTGAAGGTGGCGACGTTTGTATTCGGCGTTTCGCCCTGGTCTTCATAGGTGTAGCGGCCACCGGCGCTGTAGACGCTGACCGGCATGCCCTTGTTCATGCCCCAGGTGGCGATGTCCATCTGGTGTACGCCCTGATTGCCGATTTCTCCGTTGCCGTATTTCCAGAACCAGTGCCAGTTGTAGGGATGGTATAGCGGGTTGTAGGGTTGGTCCACGGCCGGTCCCTGCCAAAGGCGCCAATGCAGTCCTTCGGGTGGGTCTTCCGGGTCCGCAAAGCCGATGCTGTCCCGCCGACCATGCTTGAAACCCAGCGCCCGGGCGGTATGCAGCGGCCCGATGATTTCCCCGGACTGCAAAAGTTGAATGTCCCGCATCCAGGTGCGGTTCGAGCGGCTCTGTGTGCCATGCTGGATGATCCGGTCGTATTCACGCGCCGCCGCAATAAGCTGCTGGCCTTCAAAGACATTGTGCGAGGCGGGTTTTTCGACATAGACGTCCTTGCCGGCTTGCACGGCCCAGATCGCGCTGAGCGCGTGCCAGTGGTTCGGCGAGGCGATACTGATGACGTCGATATCGTCATCGGCCAGGGCGTCCCGGATGTCCACGTAGGTCTTGACGTCGATATCGTCATCGTTCTTGATCTGATCCCGGCGTCCGTAGAGTATGCGTTCGTCGGCATCGCATATAGCCACCAATTCGGAATCCGGGGAGTTGATATAATTTCTGATGTGACCATTACCCTGGCCGTTCACGCCAACCACGCAAACTCCGATGCGTTCGTTGGCGCCGAAGACCGTGCTGCGCGACATCGTTCCCGCCGCCACCATGGCTGCGGCGGAAGCGCCCAGAAAACTACGTCGTGTGAGTTCCATATCCCATTCTCCTAGATAAATCTGTTATCGAAAGCCCCATGTGTCCGGGGTTCCGTCTGGTCATGCGCTCACCGCGTGGGGCGCACTGAAATGGTAGGCAACCGGCCCATGACCTGATCGCATTATGCTCCACATCAAGACAGGATAGCAGGTTAATCCCGCGAAATCTACCCAAAACCCGTAAAAAAACGCTCCCGATTCCACGGATGCGCACCCGGCTACTTGTATTAGAATATGCAGACAGGCTACAGTTAGGCATCCTGGCTTACGGAACAACAAGGCAAGCCCGATGGACCCTATTCAAACACTCTGGCCCGAATTTGACGCAGCAACCCTCGGTTTAGCGGAACAAGAAGCCCTAACCCTTATGTTAGCAGAAGAAATGAAGGTGCTTGCATCCGGTTTTCGGCGTATCGCCGGCGTGGACGAGGCGGGTCGGGGTCCACTGGCCGGGCCGATTGTCGCAGCGGCGGTGGTCTTGCAGCGCCCTGTTCCGGGCCTGAATGATTCCAAGAAACTCCGGGAAGCGGAACGAGATCGCCTTTATTCAGTATTGTGTACAGAAGATCATGCGGTCAGCGTCGCCACATTGGACGCTGCCAGGATCGATTTGCTCGGCATTCAGGCCGCCAATTACTGCGTGATGCAGGAAGCCCTCGAAGGCCTTGAACAATCCCCTGATTGTGCGCTGGTGGACGGCTTTCATGTACCGGGCCTGTCACTTCCCCAGATTAAGCTGGTCAAAGGAGATGCACGGTCTTTGACCGTAGCGGCGGCCAGCATCATTGCGAAGGTCACCCGTGACAAGCTGATGATGCGCTATGAACAGGAGTACCCCGGTTATGGCTTCGCCCGGCACAAAGGCTATGGCACCCGAGAACACCTGGATGCCCTGGTCCGTCTGGGGCCTTGCCCAATACACCGGCGGAGTTTCGCGCCCCTGGCGCCAACCCCCAAACAAGATGAGCTGTTTGAAACCTTTTAGAACGCCGCGTGCCGTTCAACTTGGTGCACGTGCGCTATCCACAGGCAAAGCGAAAATGCACATGATAGGTTCCTTGTTCCTCACCGTAATCCTTTTTTCCGGCTTGAGCGGCTGCGCTTCCACTGGCGAGCAGTTGGCGGAGTTTTTCAACTATTCGCCGCAATGGGGCAAGATTGAGCGCCCCTCGCCCGAGGCCCGGGCCTTCTCGCACTACATCAGCTCCATTGTCTATGAACAAGAGGGAGACTACGATCGGGCCATCGCGGAAATGGAACAGGTCCCGAAATATGACCCCAAAGCCGTCACCCCGACCTTGCGTATCATTCGCGGCTATCTGCGGCAACAGGACTTCCAGAACGCCCTGGTCATGGCGGAACGGTCGGTGGAGCAGGCTCCGGACCGCGCCAACTTGTGGGTGGTGCTGGGAGAAATCTACCACCAACTCGAACGCTACGACGAAGCCGTGGACGCCTTCAAGACAGCCATCGAACTGAGTCCGGACAATGTGCTGGGCTACGGCGCGCTTGTTGAGCTGCAAGAAAGCATCAATGACCTGGTCGCCGCCATCGACATCTACGAACGGCTGATCGCGATGAACCCGGACTCCGCCGGGCTCTACTACCAACTCGCCATCAACTATATCCGCATTGACGACGGGGAAGCGGCCAAGGAAGCGTTGCATCAGGCGCTGGTGCTAAACCCTCATCTTTCCCGGGCCCGTTTTCTCCTGGGCACGCTCTACCTGGAGTCCGACGACAACCTGCAAAGCGTTGCTCAACTAGAGCATTATGCGCGCTCGCGTCCAGATGACTTGCAGGCGCTGGAGAACCTGGCCGGCGCCCTGACCCGGATTGGCGACTATGACCGCGCCCTGACCCAATACGAGCGGCTCTTCGTCAGCGAAAACGCGGAGATGAACCATTTCCTGCACGCCATGTACATCCACCTCCGCGCCGAACAGCCCAATGAAGTCCTGGAAATCCACGCGCCAACCAGTGCGCCGTTGCTAACCAATTTCTTCCGGGCCATCGCCCTGGAAAAGACAGAGCAGGATTACCTGGGCATTATCGAGGTGCTGGACGAGATTGACGGGAACATTGACGATGAATTCAACGCCTACCTCAACCGGCTGCTTTACCTCTTCCACTACGATCAGGCCGGGCAGTGGCTCCTTGAACATGCTGAACGCTACCTGGAAGCGGTGGGCGAATCCGATGTGCTGCTAACATTAATGGGACGCACCTATATGGCCGGGGGCGATTTTGAAGCGGCCGCTAATAGCTTCGAGGCCGCGCTGGAAAACTTCGGTTCCGATCTCCGCTACCACTACTACCTCGCCATCTGCTACGAAGAAATGGACGACTTCGACCAGACCGAGAAGCACCTCAAGGCCTACCTGAAGCAGGACCCGGAGGACCCGGATATCCTGAACTTTCTCGGTTACCTCTACGCCGAACATGACGTGCATCTCGAGGAGGCGGAGGAAATGCTGGAGCGTGCGCTGAAGCAGGACCCGAACAACGGCTTTTATCTCGACAGCCTGGGCTGGATTTATTACCGCATGGGCGACGCGGAACGTGCGATTGATTTGATACAGCGCGCCATCTACAACATGGACTCCGACGACGCCATCCTCCGCGACCACCTGGGCGACGCCTACCTGCTCCAGGGGAACGTCGAGCGGGCCATCGCCGAATGGCGACGCGCCCACCGCCTGGACCCGACCCTGGAAGGCGTCCAGGAAAAATTGGATGAGCACAAGCCGGACGCAGTACCGGAGTAACGAATATATGGGAGTAGCAAACTTCAGTTTGCGTGATATTACAGACATACCGTTTAATCTCCTTCGTGAGATGCACGAAGGCCGCAAAGGGAACTTGCATGACAATTCGTTACAAGCGCCTGAAGGAGGTTAGTACAGTGAAAAATGTCATGCCGCGTCGTAGTTTTCTGAAACAGGGTCTGGCGGCGGGAGTAACCGGGGCGATGGCGCCAATGGTGTTGCCGTCGGGGGTGCTGGCAGCCAACGGCAATCCCGGCGCCAATGACCAGTTGGTGGTCGGCGTGATCGGAACCGGCCTCATGGGTAGCGCCATTATTCAGCACTTGACTGCGTATGATGATATTCGGGTGGCTGCGGTGGCTGATGTAGACCAGCCCAAGCGAGAGCATATAGCCGGCTTGATTGACGCGGATGATTACCGAGACTACCGCGACATCCTAGACCGCAAAGATGTTGATGCAGTGGTGATCGCCACGCCCGAGCACTGGCACGGGTTGCCTGCGATTCATGCGGCGCAGGCGGGCAAGGATATTTACTGTGAGAAACCAATTTCGTTGACCGTGCGGGAAGGGCGGCTGATGGTGCAGGCGGCGGAAAAATATGGCCGGGTCTTTCAGTCGGGCACGCAGGATCGTTCGAATCTGGAGAACCGTGCGGCCTGCATGCTCATCCGCAATGGCCGTATCGGGAAAATCGAGCGGGTGATCGGGTGCAATTTGTCGTCGCCGGAGATTAATGGCATGCCGGGGCATCCGATACCCGATGATATCGACTGGGATATGTGGTGCGGCCCAGTACAGCCCCATGCCTTTCATCCGCGCTTCCGCGAGATTTGGGGCTGGGTGAGTTTCAAGGACTTTGCCGGCAACCACGTGACTTCAGATGGCGCGCATGGCATGGATCAGATTCAATGGGTGCTGGATACGAGCGAAACCGGGCCGGTAGAGGTCTGGACGGAGGGCGAGCCCTTCAAGCCTTCCATCAACCGCGGCGAAGGGCCGTATGTGCCCGGCGATCTTTTGTCGCCTAAGGTATTTATGCGCTACGCTAGCGGTATTATCCTGGAATTTGGCGATGCGCCCAAGTGGGGCGGCGTTTTTGTGGGCGAGAAAGGTCGCATTACCATCGATCGGAGTCGGTACACGGCCGATCCGCCGGAATTGCTGGAAGAGCCGCTGGAAGCACCAGAAGTCATTGTGCAAAAGAGTACGAATCACTTCCGTAACTGGATCGACTGTATTCACGATCGCAACCAACCGGTGTGCCATGCGGAGATTGGCCATCGCTCGGCGACATTGTGTCATTTATTTAATATCGCCCGCTGGGTCAGTGAAGTCACCGGCGAAACCGGGATCAAGCTGCACTGGAACCCGGCGCAGGAGCGTTTTACCAACAGTCAATGGGGGAACTATTTCCTGGACCGTCCCCGCCGCAAGGGCTTCGAATACCCGGAGATTTAAGGGTGCTTTGGACAAAAATAATGTAGCATAATACACTGTCTTTGCTACACCGGGACATAAGCAAAGCAAGCTTTGCTACTCCGGGGCATAAGCAAAGCAAGCTTTGCTACTCCGGGGGTACAAAATCTCTCTTCCCCGCTGTCTCAGCCCAGCCGGTGGCTGTAGGGCAGGGTCCAGGGGTCACGATAGGCACAGGCGACCAGCGCATCGGCCTCAAGGTTGTTTGTAACCCGCTCGTTCTCGGCGTCCCAATGCACCTCGGCCCCCGTGCGGTAGGCCAGGTTCCCCAAGAGCGCCATGGTCGACACAAAATGGCTGATCTCGAAGTTCTGCGCCGGGTCTTCGCGGGTCTTGACGCAGTCCAGGAAGTTGCGGACATGATCCCGCCTGGGATCGTTGCGGAAGCTTTCCTCGACCGACTCCTGACCGCCCTTGGTGGGTTCGGGGATGTATTCCCAGGAGGACTCGGTGATGATCACCGTGCCTTCGGAGCCGCTGAATAACATGCCATGCGGCTTGCCGCCGGGTCCGATGCCACCCACCATCTGCTGCTCGAAGACAAGGGTGTAGTCCGAGAATTCGTAGAGCGCCACCTGTGTATCCGGGGTTTCGCTGTTGTCCTCCACCACATACTTGCCGCCAGTCGAGCTCACCCGCTTCGGCACTTCCGGGCCCATTGCCCACTGGCAGATGTTGAGCAGGTGCACGCCCCAGTCCGTCATCAGGCCGCCCGCATAGTCCCAGAACCAGCGGAAGTTGAAGTGGAAGCGGTTTTCATTGAAGGGTCGATCCGGCGCCGGGCCCAGCCATAAATCGTAGTCGGCCTCCGCCGGCGGCGTGCCGTCCGGGGGATTGCCGATGCCGCCGATCCAGTCCAGGTAGGACCAGGCGCGCACGAAGCGAATCTTCCCGGCCTTGCCATCCTGGATAAACTTGACCGCCTGGGCAATATGCGGATCGCTGCGCCAATGGGTCCCCATCTGCGCCACGGTGTTGTTCGCTTTCTGGGCGTCCAGCATGGCGCGGCCTTCATCGATGGACTTGCCCAGGGGCTTCTCGCAATAGACGTCTTGCCCGGCCTGACAGGCATAGATGGTGGGCAGGGCATGCCAGTGGTCCGGGGTGGAGACCAGCACGGCATCGATGTCATTCCGTTCGATGACCCGACGAAAATCGCGCTCCATCGTCGGGGCGTGGTCCCGGGCCCCTTCCACAATCTGTGCGCCCTGCGCCAGGTGGCGTTCGTCCACATCACAGACCACCGCGCAGTCGACATCGGCATGATGCAGGAAGGTCTGCAAGTTGACCTTGCCAATCCCCCCGCAGCCAATGGCGCCGATGACGATCTTGTCGTTGGCCGACACCTTTCTCGAGCCGCTTGCCGCCAACGCCGAGGCCGCCAAAGCGACCGAAGCGCCCTTCATGAAAGTACGTCGTGATACTCCGGCCATCAGTCTACCTCCCAAAACGTGCTTGCACGCTTCGATTGTTCGTTGTTGTAGTTCCTGTAAAGCAGTCTGAAAATTTTAGGGTGCAGTTCTACTATTACCGCATAGGTCGATTCGTTATGTGGAGTCGCAAAGTTCACTTTGCGTCTTCGTGCATAAGCACGAAGAAAAATCAGGTTATCGCCCAGCTTGCCATCAACTCCGACTCCAAGCAACGCCGCCACCTTCGTCATTCCTGCGCAGGCAGGAATCCAGTACGTTGAATCAACATTCTTTGCTGCATAGCGCCTTTGCGTTAAAACTGGACCGTTTTCTTG
>SKJD01000213.1 GCA_007116095.1 Candidatus Hydrogenedentota bacterium | reverse complement strand
GATTACCGGGAGATGATTCAGAAGGAGTCGCTGGACGGTGTGGTGATCATGAGTCCGCACACGCTGCATTATGAGCAGATCATGACCTGCCTCGACCACGGCCTCCATGTGTTGGCGGAAAAGCCGATGGTCTGCTCGATCAAACACGCCAAGGAAGTCATCAAGAAGGCGGAATCGAAAGAGCGGATCCTGATGCTCGCCTACCAGCGGCACTATGAGCCCACCTTCCGCTATATGCGTGAACAAATCGAGAAGGGCGCCATCGGCGAAGTGCAGTTCGTACAGGCAATCCAGTCGCAGGAGTGGCTGCGACTGACCCGGGGTTCCTGGCGGCAGGATCCGGAACTTTCCGGCGGTGGCCAACTGAACGACTCGGGCAGTCACCTTGTGGATATCATCATGTGGGTCACGGGCATGAAGGTGAAGCGCGTTTTTGCACAGAGCGAAAACTTTGATGCCGCCGTCGACATCAACAGCACCCTCGCGATGACCTTCGAGAACGGCGCCTTGGGAAGTATGTCCATCATCGGCAATGCCCCGGCCTGGTACGAAGACCACAGCATTGTTGGCAGCGAAGGGGCATTTTACCTGCGGCAGGGGCTCGGCCTCATCCATCAGAACGCCCAGGGCAAGGAAGTAAAGGTAAAGTTGCCGAAGTACAGCAAGGATCCAAACACCAACTTTATTGACTGCATCCTTGGCAAGGCCGAACCGGAAACCCCGGCCGTCTGTGGACTACGCACCATCGAAGTTACCGAGGCCGCCTGGAAATCCGCCGCCACCGGCAAACCGGTTGACGTGCCGTAAAGCGGGGTTTTCAAAACCACAGCGACATGTAAGCGCCACCGGGACCGGCATCTGTTCCGGTGGCGTTTGACTTTCCGGGCCAAAGGTCTTATGGTAATGCCAACAGCCAGGATATAAACGTTTTCGGGGGAAAGCGGCGATGTCCTTCAGCCAAAGTTCCGCAACAGGGCGGCAGGCGCTTGTAGGCGCGCTTATTCTGGTTGCTACAACAGGGGGAATTGACATCATGGCACAGCAGCTTCGCACGGCGTTTCGCAATCCGCTACCGGTGCAGGTGGCGGATCCCTGGATTTTGTCGCATGAGGGCGCATACTACCTCTACGGCACGCATGACCGCGATCCACACGCTGGAATCCCGGTATACACATCGACCGACCTGGTGCATTGGCGCTGGGAAGGCTTTGCCTTTAAGCGTCACCGCAAAAATTTTGCGCAGCACCACCACTGGAGCCCCGAGGTGCAGCGGGTTGGAGACGCTTTCTACATGTTTTTCTGCGCATCGCCCAACCCGACGCCGGAGCCGCCATTGCAGATGCGCATTGTGCTCGCACGGAGCGATTCGCCGTTGGGGCCGTTTGTGGAGCTGGAAGCTCCCCTCTTCGAGCCGGAGCCGGGCGACGAAGCCATCGAGCCACATCTCTTCATGGATGACGACGGGGCACCGCATTTCTTCTGGACGCGGGTCACAACTGGTCAAAACCAGATTTGTCATGCGCCCATGCGGGAAGACCTGACGGGACTTGCAGGAAGCCCGGAGGTCATTCTGACGGCGGAGCAGGCCTGGGAATCGCATGCCTGGGACGGTCATCAGGTGGTGGAAGGGCCTTTCGTACACAAGGAAGGCGCACACTATTACCTCTTCTACACCGCCAACCATTTTCGGGACCCCAATTATGCGATGGGTTATGCCCGGGCGCGGGCGATCACGGGGCCATGGGTAAAGCCGCGGGAGGCGCCAATACTCCAGCGCAGCGAGACGGTCGCCGGGCCGGGCAATGGGGTTATTGTATCGTCACCAGACGGGACGGAATCTTTCCTGGCCTACCACACGCACCAGAGTCCGAGGGAGGCAGGTTGGCGCATGCTTGCGCTCGACCGACTGCACTTTGAAACGGGGGAAGATGACGTGCTGATACCAGTGCTGGTCGGGCCTACGAACACGCCGCAACCCCTGCCACAAGGCGCATCGGCTTTGCCCACGGCACAAAGTTTCCCGGATTTCGGGGAAGGCCTGGACCGGAGCCAATGGCTGGTGGTCAATGAAGCGCCGGCGGCATGGGAACTGAAAGCGGGCAGGTTGCACATCCACACCCAGGACGGGGATATGTGGAAACAGCATGCCGACTTTCAGAATCTCTTCTTGCAGTACGCGCCGGCTGGAGATTTTGCGATCAAGGCCCAGGTCGCGTTTCATCCCGCGCAGAACTTCGAGCAGGCCTTTTTGATTGTCTATCAGGACCCGGACCACTACGTGCGCCTGTCCCATGCCTACGACGACGACCTCGAGTTTCTCGCGGCCTATGAAGTGGCCGGGGACTTCCAATACGACCGCTTGCCCAATACCCTCGACAGCGATGTCTGGCTGGCCATTCGCAAGGAGGGTGACTGCTACACCCAGAGCGTCAGTACCGACGGCGAAAACTGGATAAAAGTCGGGCATTGCGAGGTCGCCCTGGAAGCACCCATGGTGGGTTTGGGCGCCATATCTCCCGGCAGCGGGAGCGAGCGCATTGCCGTTTTCGAAAACTTCCTTTTCGAGGTTTCTGAGGCGGAGAAGGCAATCATGACTGCTGTGGATGATGCAACGAACGCGGAGTAGTCAGGCTCGGAACGCATACATCCCCGACACTCATTGCAGCGGCATGACGATGAGCACCTGACAACCCTGGCCGGGGAGGCTGCTCAGCTCGATTCTGCCGCCATGTTCCTCGATGATGCCGCGGGTGATGGAAAGCCCCAGGCCGGTGCCGCCGGGCTTGGTGGTATAGTAGGGCTCGAAGACCCGCTCCAGGGCCTCGCGGTCGAGGCCGGGGCCGTCGTCGCGGATTTCCACTTCGCAGGCCTGGTCGCTCACCCGGGAAAAGAGGCGCACCCGCCCACCGGGGGGGCAGGCCTCCAGTGCATTCAGCAGGATGTTGAGGATGGCGCGGTTCCACTGCTTCGGGTCGAGCATCAACCGGGTTTCGGTCGCCCGAAGTTCGGCGCTCAGGCGAATGTCCCGGGCCTCGGCGTCTTTCTTGATCAGGTGGAGACATTCCTGCAGCAGCGGGTCCACGGGATTGGACTCCGGACGCAGCTCGCTTTCCCTGGCCAGCGACAGGAAACTCGACACGATTTCTTCCAGCCGGTTCACTTCCTTGCGGATGGTGTCGAGTGCGCGGGTGGCGGGTGCGGAGGGACCACTATCGAGCGTGTCGGCCGCGTGGCTCGAAAGCAACTTGATGGCGTTGAGGGGGTTGCGCACGTCGTGTGCGATGCCTGCGGCCAGGTTCCCCAGGGCGGAGAGGCGTTGCGCCTGCCGCAGTTTGGCCTCGACGAGTTCCTTCTCGCGCAGGGAATGGACCATTTGGTTGAAGGTGCTCTCCAGCGCCTTGATTTCGCCCGTGCTGCTGCCGGTATGGACCGTGCGCAGGTCGCCCGAGGAGATGGCCGCGCAGCTATTGGACAGGGCGGAGAGCGGGCGCATGGCCTTGGCGATGAAGTAGAGCATGAGCCCAAGGGTGAGCAGGAAGACCGCCACCACCATCAGCATGTAGCGGTTGCGGAAGGCGCGGATGATCTCGGTTTGCGGGCGGATTTGCATGCGCAATTGCAGTACCGCCTGGCGCTCGCCCAGTTGCAGCGGTACTTCCACTACACGCGCAAGGTAACCTTCCGTATCCCGTACGAGGGTGAATGTGGTCGTACTTTGCGTTTCCGGAACCTCCTGCACCGCAATATCGTAGCCCTCATAGATATGCGCCATCTCCTCCAGCAGGGCGCTGTCTGTGATATCAGG
>SKJD01000101.1 GCA_007116095.1 Candidatus Hydrogenedentota bacterium | reverse complement strand
CGGGTTCGGACTTGCTTGCCACGCCGATCACCCGGCGGCTTGCGCAGTTGGGGCTCCAGTTTCAGGTGGGGCATGAGGCTGCGCACATCGGCGATGCTGGCATTGTCGTGGTTTCGGCGGCAGTCCCGGAAGACAATGTGGAGCGCGTCGCCGCAACGCGCCTGGGTATCCCGGTAATTCACCGCAGCGAGCTGCTCGCCGATCTCATGCGTCTCAAGCCGAACGCCGTTGCCGTCGGCGGTACGCACGGCAAAACGACCACCACGTCGATGATCAGCGCTTTTCTGGACCGCGCCAACATCGGCGCCACCTCCATCATCGGCGGCATCCTGCACCGCAGCGGCACCAACGCCCGCTGGGGCACCGGGGATTATATCGTCGCCGAGGCGGATGAGCACGACGGCTCCTTCCTCCGGCTGCATCCGACCATCGCCTTGGTGACGAATATTGATGCCGAGCATCTAGAATACTACGGCACGTTGGACCGTATTAAGCGGGCCTTCGTCGATTTTTGCAATGCCGTGCCGTTCTATGGATACAGCATCCTCTGCATGGATGATCCACACTGCCGCGCCATCTTGCCGTCAATCGAAAGCGTCTGCCTGACCTATGGGATTGAACAACCGGCCTCGCTGATGGCCGAGCACATTGTCCTCGAAGCCCCCGACACCGCGCAGTCGAAGTCCTCCCAACTGGGCATATTACAAACGAGCTTTGATGTGGTCAGTCGGGACGATCGCTTTCAGGTTACCGGTCTTCTCGGGCGGGTGCGAATTCAGGCATTCGGCATGCACAATGTGCGTAACGCCCTCGCGGCCTGTGCCGTGGGACTCTGCCTCGGGATGCGCTTTGGAGTCATCGCCGAGGGGCTGACCCAATACGATGGCGTTCAGCGCCGCCTGCAGGTGCATGGCGAGGAGAACGGCGTCATGGTCGTGGAGGACTACGCCCACCACCCGACCGAGATTGCCGCCACCATTGATGCCGTGCGCCAGCTCGAACCCAAACGTATCATTGCCGTTATGCAACCCCATCTCTACAGTCGCACCAAGTTTTTCTGTGAAGAATTCGCCCGGGTACTCTGCGAGACGGACCTGGCCGTGGTGACGGACATCTACCCCTCCCGTGAATTGCCGATGGATGGCGTCGACGCAGGACTGATCGTGGATGCCGCCCAGCACCTGGGCGGTCGACAGGTAGAGCTGATAAACGACATGCACGCTGTGCCCGCGGCGCTTACGCCCGCATTGGAGCCGGGCGATCTCGTGCTTGTCCTGGGCGCGGGCAATATCAACCGCATCTGCCCTGCGCTGCTACAGGCGCTCCGGGAGGCATCGCCATGATAGCGCGCCGGGTAGCAAAAAATACGCCTCGGCGGGGCGTTGCGCGGCGGAAGCGCCTTCAGCACCTCAAACAATTCACCATCGGGCTCACGGTATTCCTGATGCTGGCGGGCTTCGGCTACGCCTTCACCAACTATCTCTCCGAGTCCCCGCGTTTTCAGGTGACTTCCATTCGGGTTGACGGGGCCAATGTCTTGCGTGAAGAGGCCATCGTAGCCCTGGCCGGATTCTCTCAAAACGACAATGTCCTGCTCTCCGATTTGGATTCCAAACAGGAAATCATCGCCTCGCTGCCCTATGTGCGCTCCTGCGAGATAAAACGGGCCTATCCCGACCGCATCATCATCACCATCGAAGAACGAGAACCGCTCGCCGCTATCCAGGTCCATAACCATATTTATGAAATCGACAGGGAAGGTGTGGTCTTGCGCGAGCTGGACCTGTTTTCCCGGCCGGTGGGCCCGCTTGTTTCCCAGGTACCCAACCTGGGTGTCGTGGAACCGGGACAGCAACTGGAACAGCCGGAATTACACCGGGCCCTGGCTTTATGGGAGGCCTTTTATAACGCCGGTCTGCATAAAGAAGTCGATGTCTCCGAGATTATCGCCAAAGAGGTCGATAGCCTTCTCATGATATGCAATGACATGGATTATTATCTGCATTGGGGACGTTCCCCCTTTGACGTCCAGGCCAAGCGCCTCAGCATTCTATGGGATCAGCAGGGGATAGAATTGCCCTGTGATGAATTCCTGGATTTACGCTTCGATCGCGATCTGGTCTGCCGCTGAGCTGATACCATTGCCCGGGAAAAATTTGGCTGGCTAAGTTGTGTCTTTTTTCACTTAGTGTTAATATATAGTCAGAAGTCCGGGGTAGTCCCCCAACGGATTGGGGTAATTAAGCTTTGGCTGTGAAACCTTCCCGGCGTCGGGAGCAGGGTAGGGCGATACCCGGGCAAGCAAGCGAATTACGCATTCAGTCGAAACAGTAAAGCCGCATTTTTTGATACCTGTGGGTGGAGACCCTGATTTATTATGGCGACAACCGACGAATTTAAGTCCTTTGATCAACGCGCGGTAATTAAGGTGTGTGGCATTGGAGGTGGCGGCGGTAATGCCGTCGGACGCATGATTGAAGCCGGGTTGACCGATGTGGAATTCATCACCATCAACACCGATGCCCAGGCCTTGAAAAACTCCCCTGCGGGAACCCGCTTGCAAATCGGGGTCGAGATTACCGGGGGGCTGGGTTCCGGCGCCAAGCCGGATGTCGGCTTCAAATCCGCCGAGGAAGACCGCGAACGCATTCGCGATGTCCTGCGGGGCGCCGATATGGTCTTCCTGACCGTCGGCCTCGGTGGGGGCACGGGTACTGGAGCCACGCCCATTGTGGCGGAAGAAGCCACCGCCAGTGGCGCTTTGACCGTCGCTATCGTCACCCTGCCCTTCAGCTTTGAAGGCCCTATCCGCATGGACAACGCGCTCCAGGGGCTGACCAGCCTCGAAAAGCACGTGGACACCCTCATCGTGGTCCCCAACGACCGCGTGGCCGCGCTCTGTCAGAACAACCTTGGCCTGCTCGAAGCGTTCCGTCAGGCCGACGAAGTGCTGCACAACGGTGTACGCGCCATCTCCGAGCTGATCACCGTCACCGGGTTGATCAACCTCGACTTTGCCGACGTACGCACCATCATGCAGGCCCGCGGACGCGCCCTGATGGGCATTGGCGTGGCCGAAGGCGAAGACCGCGCCAAACGCGCCGCCGAAGAGGCCATTGTCTGCCCGCTGCTGGAGCAGTCCAACATCCACGGCGCCATGGGCGTCATTGCGAATATCCGTGGTGGCCGCGACATTACAATGCGCGAAGTCGAAGAAGCCGTAAGCACAGTCAAAAAATCCGCCCATGCCGACGCGAACATCATCTTCGGCGCTGTGGTGGACGACGAAGAACGCGCTGAAATTCAGGTGACCGTCATCGCCGCTGGCTTCCCCAAGGGCATTTCCGAGGAATACATCAACCAGAGCGGTTCCTTTGTCGAATTTGCCACAGGGAACAACGGTGCGCGCGCAAAATCTGCAGCTACCGCAACAGAATCGATCAGCCCTAACGGCGCCGACGCTGGCGGCCTTGCCACCGAATCACCAGCCGGGGGTAAAATAGCCGCAGATGCCACCGGTGATACCCTCCCAGGCGTGGAAGAGGACATGTTCGGCAGTCTGAAAGACCCGCTGGAAGAATCCATAAGCGACGACGCCTTCGATCTCTCCAAATACGACGACGAACTAAGCGCCAACGAAGACTACAACGAAACCCAAATTGAAGACGAGAGCACCGACATGAGCCTGCCGACCTTCCTGCGCAACCGGATCAAGTCGAAGAACAAGCGCCAGCCGTAAGGGACAGCCGGTGTGTTTTGAGCTATTATTTTAAGATTACATGTAACTATATGGAGTGGCAATCTGAACTTTG
>SKJD01000171.1 GCA_007116095.1 Candidatus Hydrogenedentota bacterium | reverse complement strand
GCCAGAGCTGCCGCTGGAATTCCTCGAATGAATACGGTTTGTGAACAAAACCGTCGGGGCTGACTTCGTTGAACTGATCAAATATTTCTTCGGCATTGAACCCGCTAGACATAATTACCTTTACGTCGGGATTAATCTGAATCAATTCCTGAAAGGCGCTGATGCCATCCATCGTGGGCATGCTGACGTCCATGATGATACAACATATCTCATCGGCATGGGCCTGATAGACATCGATCGCCTCCCGCCCATCAGACGCGCTGTAGAATCCAAAATCCAGGCGCGTTATAAATTCTTCACAGACTTTTAGGAGCATGGGTTCATCGTCTACGGCCAGAATCGCGCCGTCCATGGCCCGCAAGGCTTCCAGCATTGTAAAATTTTGTCCGATGGAATGTAACTTTGCCTGTGGCGCTTCAGCCACAGAATGTTGAAGCGCGGGAAAGAGCACCTGCACACAGGTGCCCTGACCAATCACGCTGTCCACAAAGATGGCGCCTTTATGCCCCTGCATAATCCCTTGCACCGCCGCCATGCCCAAGCCGCGTCCGGTGAATTTGGTGCTGAAAAAAGGCTCGAATAACCGGTCCAAGGTCTCGTCATCCATGCCGCAACCTGTGTCATAGACCTCAAGCCAGACATAATGCCCGGCCGGCGGATTGTCTTGTAGCAGACTGGCCATCAACACGTCCTCACGGTAGTATCCCATCCCGGTGCGCAGGGTAACCAGTCCGGGGGCGTCTGCCAGCGATTCAGCCCCATTGGTGATTAAATTCATTACGACCTGCTGCAACTGGGCCCCATCCGCCTCAATTTCCGGTAAATCCTTCGCCAGGTCAATGTCGAGCACTACCTTGTGTGAGATAGCGCTGCGCAGCATTTGCACATTTTCCTGCACCAACACATTGAGGTTGATGCGCTTGATAACAAACTTGCCCTTGCCGGAGTAGGCCAGCATCTGGTGTGTGAGTTCCGCGGCATGGCGGGCAGCATACCGGGCCTGTTCCAAATTTTCTACCGCATCACCTTCCGGCGAAAGATTCAACGCTGCCAATTCCAAGTTGCCCAGGACCGCCTGCAGCAGGTTGTTAAAGTCATGGGCAATGCCTCCCGCCAATACCCCGAGACTTTCCAATTTTTGTGCATGCAACAGCCGCCGTTCCATTTCCAGGCGGTCTTCTTCAGCCCGCAGCCGAGCGGTTATATCGTGGATCGTCGCGATCATCACATGCAGTCCCTGGTAATCAAGTGAGTTGATATGCGCTTCCACAGGAAAGATGCTGCCATCTTTTTTCCTGTGGTAACGCAGGACAATTCGCTTCGGCAATTCACGGAGCGTTTGGCGGGTTTTGTCCGGCTCCGCGGATATAATCTCTATATGCTGGCCGATCAATTCCTGCCGGGTATAGCCATACATGGGATAGGTTGCCCGGTTCACTTCCAGAATATTTCCGGACTGGATATCAACAAGCAGCACCGCATCGGCAATGCCGTCAAAGAGGGTGTGGAACTTCCGCTCACTTTCGGCCAGGGCCTCGGTGAACTGCTTACGCTCGGAAATATCCCTAATAGCAACGACAAAGCGGCCCAGCCCATTGAAACGGGTAAAACGCACACTGACTTCCACCCAGAGCTTACTACCGTCGTTGCGCTTGCCCAGCCACTCAAAGGTCTGGGGTCCGTAGTCAAAAGCGTCATCAAAATATTTACGGACCCCCTCCAAATCCAGCGCAGGGTGTTGGTCGCTGAGATCGCGCAGACTTAATTGCAGGAGATCCGCGTGGTTATAACCGAACATATCACAAGCCGTCCGGTTGGCCTCGACGATATTGCTGGTCTCCACTTCCACCACAAAGACCGCATCATGCAGGGCGTCCAGAACGGTCTGGAGGAAATGCTTCTGGCGCTGCAAGGCTTCTTCCGCCTTCACCTGGGCTGTTACATCTTCCAGAATGACTACATGGGAGCGAATACTTCCATCGGAGTTGTGTAGCGGAAAAGCAACAAAACGAAGCTGCAGGGGGTTGTCGGGCAGGCTTGCCGCAACCTCACGCGGATTATAGCAAAACGACTCCAGACACACTGTTTTGCCTTGTTGCAACTGCTTGACGGCTTCAAGCAATCCCAATCGCGCAAATACCGGGTCTTCAAACATAGAATAATCCGGCGGGGGCGCCACGCCCATGAGATCAATGACGGCCCGGTTCATTCGTATGGGTACGCCGCGAGCATCCGTGAAGATGATTGGATTCGGGTTGCGTTCAAACAGCGCGTCAATCAGTCTGTCGTTCCCCTTGAGGGTTCGCAACGTCTCCAACTCGGCTTCCTGATCGGCAATACGCGCCAACAGGGCCGCTTCCGGAACGCAGTCTACCCCGGGCTGTTTCAGCTTGTTACTATCTGCCTCTAGCGCCATGAACTTCTTCTCCTCAGCACAATGACCGTGGGGGGATGCCAAACGCACAGCGACATTCCCCTGGCGACCAACTCAATCACGATGCACGGATGCTTCCAACCGATCCAGATCGTCGTCTATCGGGCGGATATGCACTTCATGATCGCCGAAGCGGTACCGAATCCGGTCGTGCTGCGGCAAGAACGGGATGATCGCCTGGCGCACGTGGGGCGCGAGGAAATCCGTGGTCGCTATCCAGCGCCCGGCCCCGTCTTCAAAGCTGCCATTTTCCCCGGTCTCCGCCTGCACCGATTCCGGCAACAGGGCATGCATGCCAATGCACACGGCTCCTTCCCGGACGCGCTCGGCGACATCCGCCAGTGTAGCCTCGCTCACCCCGATGCCCGTGAGAATGATCAGATCGGCCTCGGCGAAATGTTTTTTCCGTACATGGTGATCGAAGACGACGACCCCGTCCAGCGGCGCAAAGACCTGGTAGGAACGCCGCGCCATGGAACCTGCGTGCCAGCTCAAGGTATCCGCCGGAACTACCCCCAGGGAGAGCAGGTGCCAGAGCTTGAACCAGGCCTCGGTCTCCAGTGTGGACTGCCATTCCGGGTGGCCGAAGAGGGTATCTGGCAACCAGCCGGTAGCCTGGCCGTAACAACCGTCTTCCTGACGTATGATCGCGATCCGTGGCTTCAGTTCCCGAAAGCTGTAATGGCGGGGATGCGCCGGGACATAGTCATGGATGAACCATTTCGTCACCTCGCCGTAAGGCGTGACTTCATAACGGTCATCATCGTAAAGAATGAGGCTGCCGATGCCCTGGTTGTTGTGATCGAAAGCCAAGTTCTCCGTGTATATGCAGTCCGCCCCCATATGATAGGCCAGCAACAGGGCGCTGCGGTATTCCTCGACGCTGTGGCCGGGGTACGTGCCGGGGAACCACAAGTCCGGCGTGATCCACAGTTCGGTATCGTACTGTATGGCGGTCCCCATGGCCTGGGCGATGACGATGGGCGACCAGCTCTCTTTCAGAATCTTCGGCGCGGCGACATAGCCCGCCCGCGCAAAGGGGTGGAACATGATTGGAAAAACGTGTTCCGTATACAGGGAGAGGCCGGTATCCTCGTAGACACGGCGTGCGTCTGCCGCGGCTTCCGCCAGGCCGTCGGCCGCGTCGGTCAATACGTCACCGGCGGGATCGTACATGAAAGGACGCCCCAGTCCGGCGATGCCATGGCGCTCGGCCCGTTCCGGATCGCTGGTACTTTGCATATGCTCCGCTTCGTCGTACATCAAGCCCAGCAGGTTTTCCGTGTCGGCCAACTCCGCGATCAGTTCCGGGGGAAACTTAAAATACTGTCGGCCATCGTCCCGACGAAACCAGTCACGTCCTTTGTCATCCAGAAAAGATTC
>SKJD01000218.1 GCA_007116095.1 Candidatus Hydrogenedentota bacterium | reverse complement strand
TACGGGTACGGCGCATCAACACGAACCCCTTCACGCAATTCCATAAGCAAAGCGAAAAACTCGACCGGCGACGTATACGCCGGGCGTTGACCCCAGAGGAAGCACAACGGCTCATCCAGGCCGCTGCTGAACGTCCCCTGCATGACGCCATGCATAAAAACCGAGGTGAAGCCCCGGCGGTGCTGACTGAGACCACACAAGACCGGCTGCTATGGCGAGGCAAGACACGGGCTACCTGCTACCTGGTCATGCTGCGGACCGGGCTGCGGTGGAGTGAGGCGCGATCGTTGACGTTGGGCAATATCCACCTGGGCGGCAATACCCCCTACGTTGAGTTGTCAGCCCAGCATGAAAAATCCCGTAAAGGCTCCCGGCTGCCCCTGAACGGCAAGACGGCGGACACATTGCGGGCTTACGTTGCCGAACTACGCGGGCGGCTTACACAAGGCGGGAAGGTGATCCCGTTGGCGGACCTGAACGGCTCCCCGCTGTTTGACGTCCCGAAGGCTGCCCCGGCGGTGGCTTTTAAGCGCGACCTGGCGCATGCTGGGATTCCCCAGACTGACGAACGCGGGCGCTGTGTGGATATTCACTGCTTGCGGCATTCCTACATAACCCACCTTGCCCAGGCGGGTGTCCCCTTGGCGACGCTGCAAAAGTTGGCGCGACACAGCACCCCGGTGCTGACCCAGGCCGTTTATGTGCATCTGGGTTTGGACGATCTAGGCGCGGCGGTGGATACCCTACCAGACCTGGAAGCCCCCCAGGTTGGGGTGCAAGCGATCGGCGATACCGAGGGCCAAAAGGTGCCACTAAAAGTGCCACTACTAAACGGCATAAAGTGGCATAAAACGGCACAAATTAGCAGTATTCACAATGGCGTCAATGGTTCCGGCGAGGGTGCGCAAGTCGTTGAAAATGAAGGGTTTAAGAATGGTCGGGGTGAGAGGATTCGAACCTCCGCTCTCTTGACCCCCAGTCAAGCGCCTTAACCGGACTAGGCCACACCCCGACCGAAAATTGGCAGGTAGATATCAGATGGAATCGAGCAGGTCGAGCAGGTCGCGGACGTTGCTTTCGATGTCGTCCAGGCGGTCGATCATGTCTCGGGTGCTGCGGGGGCGTCCCTCGCCGTGAATCTCCTGGGCAATGCGCAGGCGCGCGCCTTCCAGGGTCATCTTTTCGTGGCGGGTAAGGTATTTGATGCGGCGGATAATGTCCAAGTCCGCTTCGGTGTAATACCGGCGCCCTGTGCGACTCCGTTTGGGTCTCAAATGGGTAATTTTCTCTTCCCATTGGCGCAGGAGGTGGGCCGGAACACCGGTGTGTTCGCTGGCCTCACTAATGCTGTACCTGCGCTTGGAAAGTTGTTCCATCATACTGTACTTTCCTGGGTGATTGCAAGCTCGTTGCGTCGTCGTATTCCAAGCTAAGCGAGCGTTACCACTCCAGATAGCCTGCTTGCTCAGTGATTGTTGCGGGTATTGAGTCCGGCAGTAGCATACTCTATAATGCGTAGAGAATTCATGTGTCCTAAGCAGTGTGAGGTATTTGCATATGAGTAATTTCAAGTTGGGTTTTATTGGCGCGGGTTTTATTGCCCATTTCCAGGCGACAGCGTTGAAGCAGGTGCGGGGGGTGGACCTCGCGGGGGTGTATTCTCCGGAGGGCGGCGAGGAATTGTCGGTGTATGCGCAGGGCTGTGGCCTGGGCACGTGCCAGGTCTTCCCGAGTGTGGAGGAGCTGTGCAAGCATGTGGACGCCGTGGCGATTTTCGCGCCGAATTTTGCGCGTCTGGAGCATATGGAGGCGCTGGTAGCCGCAGTGAAGGCCGGGGCCCCGTTGAAGGGTATCATCTGTGAGAAGCCGTTGGGCCGCACGGTGGCGGAGGCGGAGCGCATGGTGGCGCTGGCGGCGGAGGCGGGGATTCCCACGGCGTATTTTGAGAATCAGTTGCACATGAAGGCGATGCAGGCGGCGAAAGCGCAGTTGGCCCCGCAACAGGCGGCGATGGGCCCAATGACATTGTCGCGTTGTTCGGAAGAGCATGCCGGGCCGCACCGGGGCTGGTTCTGGGATCCCACGCAGCAGGGCGGCGGGGTACTCGCGGACATGGGCTGCCACAGCATTGCGGTGGGCTGGTACATGCTGACACCGAACGGCAAGCCGATGGACTTTCTGGAGCCGGTGTCGGTGACGGCGGATGTCGCGCTGTTGAAGTGGGGTACACCGCATTACCGGAAGAAGCTGCTGGCGGACATGGGCGTGGACTACAGCAAGACGCCGGCGGAAGACTTCGCGACGGGCCTGGTGACCTTCCGAAATCCGGAGACGGGACAGTTGGTGAAGGCGCAGTTTACCAATTCCTGGATGTATGACAAGCAGGGGCTCCGCCTGTATATGGACGGACTCGGACCTGGCTATGCGTACGAGATGAACTCGCTGGTCTCCCCGCTGGAAATCTTCATTGGGGACGAGGCCGCCGAAGCCGTGGCCGATGCGGAGACCGCGCTGGAGAAGTCGACGGCCACCCGGGGCCTGCTGCCGGTGGTGCCGAATGAGCCAGACCTTTATGGCTATGTCGACGAGCTGATCGACGCGGTGCAGGCATTCCAGACGGGCAAGGATGGCATGGCGAATATGGCCTACGGACTGGAAATCACGAGGCTCTGCCAGGCGGCGTACCTGTCGGCAGAGCAGGGCCGGACGATTGACCTGACCTCGGCGGCGGTGCAGCAGGAGCTGAAATCCTATATTTCGCTCATCGCCCAGGGACGCGGCGGCGAGCAATTGCATATCATGTAAGCACAAGTCGCGGGGTGGCCCTACGCTGCCCCGCTTGCTTCCTTCACCAATCCCAGAATCAAATCCGAATTAAAAGGCAATATGTTATGAAGTTGCATTTGATGCGCCCTGTCCTGGCTATAGCTGTGTTGCTGTCGCTTGTGAGTATGACATCGGGTTGTATGCGCAATGGTCCGGAACCGGAGGTCGTGCCGTTTGTGGACGTAGAACGCTACATCGGGCTCTGGCACGAAATCGCCAGTAACCCGGCTTTCTTCAACTTCAACCTGGTTTACGCCACGGCGGAGTACGACATCATTGAGCCGGGCGTCATCAGCGTGCTGAACCGAGGCTATGCCTGGCGTCGCGAAGGCCGGGAACGCCGTATTGAAGGCCGCGCCCGCGTGGTGGAGCCGACGAGCAATGCGAAGCTCAAGGTGCAGTTCGACACTTTCTGGGGACAATTCTCCGAGGGTGACTACTGGATCGTGCTGCTCGACGACGAGGACTACCAATACGCCGTGGTCAGCGACGCCCGCCAATCAATGCTCTTTGTGCTGTACCGGGAACCGGAGATGCCCCGGGCGCTGTATGAGCAAATCCTGACGGATTTGGCCGTGAAGGACATCGACACCAGCCGCCTGCGGATTACCGGTGCAGTTGCTGATCCGGTATAGACAAGACCTGTATCAATCAACAGGGGTGTAGTTCTTCGTTACTCCATTGTTCCGGGTGTAGTTCTGATATTACCGCCAGGTCAATACATTATCAGGCATTTTCGAATCGTTTTTCCGATTTAGTGGAGCGAGAAAGACTATTGATGTAGAAAATCTGTGATTTTTTCAATAAGAGACCTGAGAATCCCCACATCGTCATTCCTGCGCAGGCAGGAATCCAGTACTGCGTGAAAATATAACAATACAGCAATAAAGCAGCATGTTGTGGCGCATGGTCGCAAGGCCTGGTAACGGTATCCATGTTAAATCAACGAACTGGTTCCCTGCCTTCGCAGGGATGACGTGGGTGGGAAACCCCACCCACG
>SKJD01000254.1 GCA_007116095.1 Candidatus Hydrogenedentota bacterium | reverse complement strand
GTAGACGTCCCTCGACTTCCAGAATCTGCGCCCGCGCTTCCCGGCCAATCACCCGCTGAAAATCGCGGCAAATCATCGGGAAGGGATGCGGCCCATGCACCGTGCCCAGGACGTAGTGGGTGTTCTGGACATTGGTCACCCAGTCGCGCATCGCTTCGTTGATGGCGTCTTTCAGTGTGCAGCTACCCGAGTCCACGGATATGACCTCACTGCCCAACAGACGCATCCGGAATACGTTAAGGCGCTGGCGCTCCACGTCTTCCGAGCCCATATATACACGACATTTCAAACCGAGCAACGCACAAGCCGTCGCCGTGGCCACGCCGTGCTGGCCCGCACCGGTTTCCGCGATGATGTGCGTCTTGCCCATGCGCTTTGCCAGCAGGCATTGCCCCAGGGCATTGTTGATCTTGTGGGCGCCGGTATGGGCCAGGTCTTCCCGTTTGAAATAGACCTTCGCCCCACCCAGGGCCTCGGTCAGGCGCCGGGCATGATACAACGGGGTCGGGCGGCCGACATAACTTGCCTGGTATTGCGACAGCGTTTCCTGAAAGCCAACGTCATCCCGAATGTCGGCATAGGCGGCTTCCAACTCGTCCAGGGCATACACCAGGGTCTCCGGGACAAATCGCCCGCCGAATTCCCCATAGCGTCCCCGGGCATCGGGCCAGGGATGGGCTTTGTTCAGGGCGTCTGCATCTATGGGCTGACCCATTGACTGGGCCTTATTCGAAGGCTGTTTTGGCTGCGTGGATGAATCGTCGAATTCGGTCATGGTCCTTCTTTCCGGGAGTGGCTTCCACCCCGCTTGAGGTATCGACGCCATAGGGCTGCACGGTACGCACCGCCTCGGCGACATTCTCGGGCGTCAAGCCGCCCGCCAGGATTACGCGTTTATCCGCGTTTACGATGTTGCGTGCAATCTGCCAGTCCCCCACCTTTCCTGTCCCGCCCCGGTCCCCCGGCACATCGGCATCGAGGAGAAAGGCGCGTGCCTGATAGCGATCCAGGTCTTCGATCATGAAGTCCGACGCAACGCGCAGCGCCTTGATCGCAATGTGCGGCAGGGGAATCATCTCGGGCGTCTCTTCGCCGTGGTACTGGATACAGTCGAAATAGCTCAGAATCTGCACCTGGCGCTCCATCGGCTCATTGACACAGACGGCAACGGTAGTAACAAAGGGCGGCAACTGCGCAATAATGTTCGCGGCCTCTTCCAGGTCAATGTAGCGGTTACGCTTTTTCGCCTCCGGCGCCAAAACAAAGCCCAGCGCATCCGCGCCGGCGTCACAGGCCGCCAGGGCGTCGTCCTTGTTGGTGATGCCACATATCTTCACCCGCACCACCGGTGGAGGAAGTGTCTCTTCCGCGCTGGGTTGTACGTCGATGATCTTATCCGTCATGGCCCAGAATCTCCGCAATCTTGGCCGGGATATCGCCACTACTTAGCAAGGACTCGCCCACAAGGATCGCATCCACCCCAGCTTCTTCCATTTGCAGGACATGTTCCCGGGTATATATACCGCTCTCACTCACCATGATCCGATTGGCAGGTACGCTGGAGCGCAGTCGCTGAGACAAGTTTAAATCCATCTTGAGGGTGTCCAGATCGCGGTTATTTATTCCAATGATATGCGCACCCACGGCCAATGCCCGTTCGAGCTCTTCGGCGCTGTGGGTTTCCACCAGGACATGCATGCCCAAAGTGCGGGCGAGATCGTGGAAGTCCTTGAGCTGGAAATCGTCCAGGATGCGTACGATCAGCAGGATGGCGTCGGCGCGGGCGGCCCGGGCCTCATAGATCTGGTACTCATCAATTATAAATTCCTTGCGCAAACAGGGCAGCGCGACTGCCTCATGCACGGCGCGGAGGTCCTCTAGCGAACCCTGAAAAAACTTGGCGTCCGTCAGGATCGACAGCGCCCGCGCCCCGCAGCGTTCATACGTCTGGGCAATCTCCACCGCGTCAAGTCCGGGTAGAATTTCTCCCTTGGAGGGCGAAGCGCGTTTGATCTCGGCGATCAGGCTGATTCCCGGGGCTTGCAACGCTGCCTGAAAGTCACGTGGGACTTGTATCGGATCAATCTCTAATACCAAATCCATAGGGGAGATGCGCTGCTTAGCGTCTGTTATTTCATGCGCCTTGTGGGCGACAATATCATCAAGAATCATTGGACACCCGCACCAAGTTTTCCAGCACCTGCAAGGCCGCGCCGGAATCAATCGATTTGCGGGCCACTTCAATGCCCGAAGCTATATCTTTTGCCTCACCCCCGGCCACAATCGCTGGGGCGGCGTTCAACAACACGATGTCCCGGTGCGGACCTTCCTTACCCTCCAGGATTGCGCGCAATAAGACGGCATTTTCCTCGGGATCGCCGCCCAGAAGCGCCTGACGCTCGGCATGTTCCAATCCGAATTGCTCCGGTGTAATTTCGTAGGTTTTTATCGAGTCGGCCGTGGCCTCTGAAACTAGCGACGGTCCGCACAGGGTCAGCTCGTCCAAGCCGTCCAGCCCAGCGACCACGAAGACATGGCGTGAACCCAGCGCCTGCAACACCAGGGCCAGGGTTTCCACCAGGTTGGCGTCAAACACGCCAATGACCTGTCCGTCGGCCCCGGCGGGATTCGTCAACGGCCCCAGAATATTAAATACCGTCCGAATTTTCAGTTCCATCCGGACCGGAGCCACATTTTTCATGGAGCCATGCAAGGCCCGGGCAAATAGAAAGCCGATGCCCACTTCGTCGATACAGCGGCCCACACAAGCGGCGTCCGCGTCAATGTTCACACCCAACTGCTCAAGTACATCCGCACTGCCGCAGCGGCTTGTCGCGCTGCGATTGCCATGCTTCGCCACCGCAACCCCGGCCCCGGCAACCACGAAGGCCGCCGTTGTCGAGATGTTGAAGGTGCCGGAATGGTCTCCGCCCGTGCCGCAGGTATCCACCAGCGGCCGGCGCTGCGTCTCTACAAACGTCGCCATCGCACGCATGGTCTGGGCGAAACCGGTGATTTCATCCACCGTGGCGCCTTTCATGTGCATTGCTGTGAGCAAGGCGCCCACCTGCGAGGGCGTCGCTTCGGAGGTCATAAGCTGTTTCATCACCGCAGAAGCCTGTTCTTGCGTGAGATGCTGGTGTTTTATTACATGCGCGAGGGCTTCTTGAACGTTCATTGCTAAAAGATATTTCTCCAGGAGTTGGATTAAAAAACGGTGCAATTCGACCGATGCAAAGGTGGAGTCGCCTGAAATGTAGCAATCCCGGGCTTACGGTGTCAAGATTTACCAGGATTAACAGGATTAGTGCAATAGAATTACTGCGCAATATGCATGCAATACGATTTTGATAGGACGCAGTGTGCGATGGCGCCCGGATAGCCCCACCAAATCCACAAATTCCACGGCACATGACGGAGCCCGACAAAAAACAGTATACTGTAGAGGGACGGAATATTCTTGCGGGCTTCTCTGGATAAAAATGGGATATTGGGGTTCGCCTTTCGCCACCACTTTCAGACCAAACACCACTTGCTCGTTTTCAAACATCCTGCCGTTTCGCAGTTTACAATGTATTGGGCCGCTTTTCCATGAGTACCACTATGAGTGATTATACGCCTGTCCATAAAGGCATTCCCGGCAAGCCGTTTTATTCGCTGCTACGCTACAACCTCGCGTATTGGCGACAGTATACCGTGGGTATGGTTCTGTCCATATTCTTCGTGGTCATCGGGCTTTTGCCGCCGCTGCTGATCGGCCAGGTCATCGACGGCATGGACCAACGCAGCCTGACGCCGTCGATGCTGGCGCTGAACGTCGGCGGCATC
>SKJD01000293.1 GCA_007116095.1 Candidatus Hydrogenedentota bacterium | reverse complement strand
TTCGGTCTGTCGCGGTCGGTTGCTGACGCACCGTGCTGCGGTCTGGCGTTTCACGTCCTACGCTGCTGCGTTCCGTAACGCCCGAGCGCACACTGGAGGCGGCGCCGCGGTCGGTTTCCGGTGCGCGTGTTACGCGTTCTTGTCCTGCAGGGGCCTGACGGCCATCACGGACAGTCGTACCTCGTTCCTGGGTTGTACCCGCACCACCGCGTACACTGCTGCCGGTTCCTCGGGCAGTCGGTGTGGCCTGCCGATCGCGAACCGAGGCGCGCACTTCTTCGGCGTTGACGGTGCGTCCACTGCGGATGTCACGCAGGTAGGACGGCGTTTCTTCCTGCATCCGGACCGTGCGGCCCTGGGCGGCGCGGTTGCTGTCGATGGCCGTGCGCACGTTACCTGCCGTCTCCCGGCTACGCACCGAGAACGAGTCGCGTGCAATTCGGGATTCCAGCGCCGAGACGCGGTTGTAGGCGCTTCGGCCTCTGTCCGTAGGCGAGGACACCGTACCACGGATCGTGCGGCTGGGGTTGTAGTTACGGGTCATCTGGGCGAAATCGCGATCGTAAGGCACCCGCACGTGGTTGTCGCGACCCGAGACATTGATGTTCCAGATGTTGATGTTGGTCACGTTGCCCGTGTTGTAGACATTTTGGAAGGAGCTTCCGTAGGTCGGGTAAACCCGGGAAGGACCCCAATAGAGATAGTTGGACTGCGCGTAGGAGCTGGCATGGTAGCTGAATTGTACGCCACCGATATTGAAGTAGGCGGATTCCGAGACCATTATCGGTCGGTGGTAGCGGTTGACCGGGCTCCACATGAAGTAGTCACCGTAGCGTACCGTGGCTACCCAGGCGGGGCTCCAGGTGTCGTGGTAGCTCCAGACCCAGCCATGGCTGGGCATATAGTCCCAATAGCCGTGGTGGGTGGTCGCGTAGGAGAAGGGATACATCCCGACCCATACGTGCCCGATACCGGCGGTGTAGCTCCAGCGGCCATGGCGATACGGCACATACTCCGTCACCACCGTCGGACGCCAGTAGCTGCGGTTGTCCACGACTACCCATTCGCCGTAGCGGTTGAGGTCGCTTACACCAATAGCCTTGTCCGAGACAGGTACGGGAGTGTCGCCCGGACCTTGCGCGAGCCACTCGGCCCGTTCCCGATTCCAGTGATCAAAGGCGTCGTCGTTGTTGGAACTGAATCGCACGGCTTCCGAAGGCAGCATGCCGGGTTCCACCCAAACCCGTCGGCCTGCGGTAATGTCGGATTCATGCCCGCTCATTGCGCGCACGGTAGCGACGCCCCAACGGACCGTGATGGCCGTTGCGCCGTCCTCCAGCACGTCCACACGCAGATTGGTATCCTGGGCTACGCGAATGGAACCTGCGGGAGTTTCCAGTACGACATCGCCCGTGCTGCGCTGAATGCGTTGCACATAGAAAGAGCCGGTCCATCCACGTAACGCGAGGGTTGGGCTGACACTTTGCACTTCGACCTTGGAAGCGTCGGCCATGCGCAGGAAATTCCCACCCGGGAACTCCACTTCCGCGGTGCCGCCGCTGTCCACCCAGAGGGTGTCGCTGGACAAAATCAGGGTGTTGATGCTGGCATTACTCCAGTCGGCCTCATTGGCCCCTTTAACCAAGGTATTGCCTGCATCGTAGCTCACGCGACCATGCATGACATAGTCTGCTTGAGCCCATCCGCTTACCAGGAATGCCAATGCGACGATTCCTGTAAGCTTCTTTTTAAGGTTGCTGGTCTTCATTGTTCGATCCTCCATTCAAGAGTCTTGTTCGGTCTGGAAAACCAGACGAACCGCTCGTGAAAACATTCATTAAAACTTGGCCGGCGGCATTGCTACAGCTTGGGCGCGCCCGATATCGTGGAATGTCACTTTTTTCATGTGTTGTTGCATGGTGTATGGCCTAAATTGGTTGCCTATGGTTGCACAATTGCCAGAAATGTCGTATTTATATTTTTTGCTGGGGGGAGTCAGGTAATCCCGACCTGCTTCATGTAGAAGTATTGTCCTTACTGATGATACCATACGATACGGCTGGACGTTGGGAAGCTGGCGCCCCGCCTGGGGGGAGAGCTGCGTTTTGGCAATGCCATGGCAATTGCATAAAATAGTGTCTTCATGTTATGATAGAGACTACGAATACCATGACTTCGCGGAAGAGTGGGCGCTGACCCACTCTTTTTAATTGGTGCAGGAAGCAGCCACAATGGACAAGGCAACATTAATCAAGGCAATCTGGGAAACGTTTGAGCCGGGATTGGCCGGACTGGGGTATGAGCTGGTGGAGGTGGAATACACCACCCAGGACGGTACGCCTGTATTGCGTGTGTATATTGACAAGCCTGAAGGTGGTATTTCACATGCCGATTGCGCCGCTGCATCGGAGTTGTTGAGCGTAGAACTTGATACGCATGACCTGATTGATGACAGGTATATGCTGGAGGTGTCTTCTCCCGGATTTGATCGCCCAGTGCGGAAACCGGTTGATTTTCAGCGTTTTGTAGGCGAGGCCATTCGACTGAATACCTATGCGCCGGTCCAGGGCCGTAAGCGGTTTTCCGGGGTGTTGGCAGGCTTCTCGGACGGCCTGATATCCCTCCAGGTGGACGGTGAAACGTATCAGGTGCACATCGAGAACCTGAAAAAAGCGCGGCTGCAACGCTAGGTCACAGGGTAATTGGCCGGCAGGATTGCCCTGCAGCACAGTACATAGGGCCTTACCGTGGCTTGATGTGTGCGGCTACTCGCATGATTTCTATACAAAGGAGCAATACCTTGGATCAAAATCTAAAGGTTATATTACAGCAACTTGAAGCCGAAAAGAGCATCGATCGCGAAACTTTGATTGAGGCGATTCGCAGCGCCATCGAAAGCGCGGCGCGCAAGAGCATGACCAAGTCCAGCGACATGTCGGTGGAGGTAGACCCCAACACCCTGGCTTTCAAGGTCTTCGACATCCGCACGGTGGCGGAGACGGTGGAAGACCCCTATGCTGAAATATCTTTGGAAGATGCATTGAAGCTGAATCCGGCGGTGGTGGTGGGCAACCGTTTGAAGGTGCCTGCCGAGCCGAAGGATTTCGGCCGTATAGCCGCGCAGACTGCCAAGCAGGTCATTATTCAGAAGATTAAAGACGCCGAGCGTGACAATATTTATGAAGAGTACATTCAGCGCGAAAACGAGATCATAAGTGGTATTGTAAAGCGGGTCAGCCACGGTAATGTCTATGTGACTATTGGCCGGGCCGAAGCCATCTTGCCGCACCGGGAGCAGTCGCCGCGAGAAACCTTCAAAACCGGGGATCGCATTCGCGCCTTGCTGCTGGACGTGGAGAAGTCGCCCCGAGGCGCGCAATTGATTTTATCCCGTACTTCGCCTATCATGGTGCGTTGTTTGTTCGAGCAGGAAGTACCTGAATTGTATGACGAGACGGTAACCATCAGGGCGATATCCCGGGAGGCGGGAAGCCGGACCAAGGTTGCCGTGCATTCCAACGACCCGCAAGTCGATCCCGTGGGGGCCTGTGTCGGTATTAAGGGTTCGCGGGTGCGCGCCATCGTCGAGGAGCTTTCCGGGGAGAAGATTGATATTGTACGCTGGAGTGAGGACCCGAAAGAGCTGTGCGCCAGTGCATTGAACCCGGCGGATATTATTAACATCACCCTCGATGAAGAAAAAAAATCCATCAAGGTCATGGTGCCGCAGGATCAGTTGTCCCTGGCGATTGGCAAGCGGGGGCAGAATGCCCGCCTGGCTTCCAAACTGATTGGCTGGAATATCGACATCAAGGGCGAGGGGGACAC
>SKJD01000406.1 GCA_007116095.1 Candidatus Hydrogenedentota bacterium | reverse complement strand
TGCCTGCATGTCGGGGCGATGGTCCTGCCCGGAGCCGTCTCCATCTCCAAGGCCTACGCCGCCTTCGACGATCAGGGAGCCTGCGTGGACCCGGAAATCGCGGCGGAACTCACCCACCTGGCCCTGGTCCTGGTTGAAGCCGCCCGGGGACATCTCCTCTTCGACAGCAACCTGGAGCATAGCGCCCAGGAACACAGCCCCCGCGACTGAGCTCAGTCTGCCAACCCTCCTGGCTGGACGCATCCGTGCTATAGTGTTGCCAAGAACTATCTGTTTGTGTTTCAATTTTCGGGGATGTCTTTCTGATATTACCGCTTAAATCGATTCATTACGTGGAGTAGCGAACTTTAGTTCGCCCTTCGTGCGAAAGCGCGAAGAACGTAAACTGAAGAACGATACCCCAATCTGGAGCCTATGCCTTTATGAAGAAATCCGACACTTCGGATGCAGCATCCGCAGCCGGGGAATCTCCCATCCGCACCATGCTGGAGGCGCGGGAGTATGAGATACTCAGCGCCCATGCCGCCAAAGCCTCGGAAAGCCGGGGGCGTCAGATGGCGGAGTTCGAGGACCCCTACCGCACGGCCTATCAGCGGGATCGCGACCGCATCCTGCACACCAAGGCATTCCGTCGCCTGAAGCAGAAGACCCAGGTCTTTCTCTCTCCCGAGGGCGATCATTTCCGCACGCGCCTGACGCACACCCTGGAGGTCACGCAAATCGCACGCACGGTAGCGCGGGCGCTCTGTCTCAACGAAGACCTGACGGAAGCGATTGGCACCGGACACGATCTTGGGCACACGCCCTTCGGACATGCGGGGGAGTCGGTGTTAAACGAGGCGGTGGCGGGGGGGTTCCGGCATTTCGAGCAGAGTCTGCGGGTAGTGGACAAGCTCGAGAAACGCGGCGAATGCCACGGCCTGAACCTGACCTGGGAAGTGCGCGACGGCATTCGCTACCATTCCCAGGGCAAGGCCTTGTTGCGGGGCTTGCCCTGCCCGGGACCGAACACCCTGGAGGGCGCGGTCGTCAGCATCAGTGACGCCATCGCCTACATCAACCACGACATCGACGACGCCCTGCGCGCCGGCATCATCCAGCTCGACGACCTCCCCCGGGACGCCATTGCGGCCCTGGGCGAACGAACTTCAGAGCGCATCGACCGGATGGTGGTCGGGCTTATCGAAGGCAGCCAGGACGGCCAGGTCGGTATTTTGCCAGAAATCCTGGAGCCGATGAACGCGCTGCGGGACTATTTGTACAGCCAACTCTATCCCTGCGACGCCATCGACGGAGAAATTCGCAAGGCGAAGAAGATGCTGCGCGAACTCTTTGATTACCTCCTGGAAAACCCGACCCCGGACCTGCTGGCAGCGGATGGCGAGGACAATCTGGAACGCCGGGTGGTGGATTATATTGCCGGGATGACGGATGACTACGCCATCCGCCTTTACCAGAAGATTTTTATGCCCCTTCATTACCACTAAGGAACAATAAAAATGCCCGCCGATATTACGAGCCCTGCGCTGGGGGTGGTCGCCGGTTCCGGCATGGAACTGCGCGATATCTTCGACGTAATCACAGCCGAAATACCCTTCACACAATTCCCCCAACTGCCACCCACAACCGTGGACGGCCACCAGGGCCGTTTTCTGGATGGATGGATCGGCGATCAGCGCGCCATCCTGCAACAAGGCCGTTTTCACCTCTACGAGGGGCTGTCCATGGCGGAAGTGGTGGCGCCGGTGAAGATCATGCGGGCGATGGGCTGCCAGGAATTCGTCTTTTGCAATGCCGCCGGGGGACTTTTCCCCATTCTGGAGCCCGGAGAACTGGTGTCAATCACCCAATTTGAACCGTGGTATTGTACGCGCCTTCCTTCGCAGAAAACGGTGCATTGTAAGCTAATGGTGGAAGGGTGTCCGCTTGCCGGTAGCTACCTGTGGATGAGCGGTCCGAGCTATGAAACCCGGGCGGAAATTCGCGCCTTGCAGAAAATAGGGCATCTCGTTGTCGGCATGAGCACCCTGCCGGAAATCCGGGCGGCCCAACGCTTGGGCATGCCCTGCGCCGCCCTCTCCTGCGTCACCAACGTCTGTGGCGATGCCACGCCCCTGAGCCATACTCATGTCCTGGAAGTTGCCCGAGAAAGTTCCGCCGCCCTATGTCGCCTGTTACGGGCGCATGCACAGACTTTCGGGCAATAGTCCAGATTCCATGCCCCTGCTTAGTATCGCCTATGGCCGGTTTTCCGGGAGGTGCATCATCAGTACATCGATTTCTTCGGCGATGAGTTCCGGATCGCGCTTCTCAATATGATAGCGGTGCGTACCTTCAGGATCGTCTTCCCAGGTGTTTGTGCCGTCTTCCGGGTCAATAATGATACGCCCCGGAGGCGAATAATCCCAGTAATCAGCAGCGGGGCCGCCATCGAGTCCGCGGGCGGCATAGAGCAATGCCGCCTGGTCCCAACTGCGATGTGGCTGCAAGTTGTTAAACAACTCGTAGGAACGGCGGACCGGATTGCTCTCCGGTAGTTCAGCCAAGTGATTGCCGGTATAGATAAAGCGTCCGATTTCCCACCCGTTGAAGATGATTTCCGTGGGCCAGTTGTTGATGGCTTCATAAGAGGCCGTGTAATCCCAAATGATATTGGCTTCACGCCCCTCGGGGAAATACCCTCCCATACACATCCAGAAACGTACTTTTTCCTCAATGAGCTCGGCGCCCGTGAGGTCGCTGTGTTCACAGGGTTCGCTGAAAAGCAGGTCACGCACATTGGTTTTATAGCCAATGGTCACGAGTACCGCGCTCTTGTCCGGTTGCGCGGCCAGGATTTCGCGGTATAGCGCCACAGCGTCCGGGGCGTCGTCGCCACTGTCCAAGTTTCCCGGAAATTCCTCGACGATATGGTGGGCATAGCGGGATTCACGATCAACACCCGGGCCTTTCAGTTGGCCAATAGGAATTTCCGGCCGCGCAAAATAGGTATTGATCCGATCCGCGCAGGCGGCGCTGGCGGGATTCTTCGCGGAGACGAAAATGCCGAGGATATCTACTTCGCCCCGGTCCGCCAAAGCATGCAGCATGGCCAGGGCCCCGACATCGTCCACATCCGACTCCATGTCCGTATCGAAAAGGATGGGCACAGGGGACCGTGGTGTTTCCTGGGCATGCGCCGTGAAGCCTGGGGTCAATAAGCCAGCCAAGCCCCCCAACAGGATGGCTGCATAGAGACAACGCGGGGTGAATATACCGTTCTCGCCGAAAATAAGATCATGCATAACGGACTCCTGGATAAATTTGCGGTCTTGGAAATAGCGCTTGGGGCACACCCTACCCTATACCGGGATGGGGGAACAAGTTTAAAAATTTGGAGCATGAATTTGCGCCACCCCCGGGACGGCTTCGCGCAGTTAGGCTTCTTCCCGGATCACCTGGACTGAAAAGCGGAAGAGCTTGCTTTCCGGTTGTTCCCAGGCATGGCCCACCGCCCCGGCCTTCCGACACAGGGCTTCCAGAAATTGCTGCTGGTCCCAGCCCTGTTCCACCGGCACCTGCGGCAACAATAGACCGCCACCCCGGGGCCCTGCCCCGGCCAGGTAGAGTCCATCGCGGCCAATGACGATTTCGTTGGGATCATGCACTTCTATGAAGGGGGTATCTGGGCTTTCACCGGGACAGAGCACCGAGATTTCAATGCGGGTCCCCGACACCTCCTGCGCTGTCAAGGGGCCGAAGCGCGGGTCGCGCGCAGCGGCATTGACGGTATTTTCACGCACCGAATGGACCAGCGGCTGCAGGAAACGGGTATGGCCGATACAGCCGCGCAAT
>SKJD01000231.1 GCA_007116095.1 Candidatus Hydrogenedentota bacterium | reverse complement strand
TTCGAGATAGTGTCATTGATGGACACATAATCCGCGAAGATTTCCTCCAGATTGCCATCTGCGAACGATTGTGCGCGCACCGCTTTTAACTGCGTCTCAATCTCGGCACGGGTATGCGGAAAAAAAGGCCGGATCGTACTGGCGCCCAGGACCTGAAAGAAATTACCCAGCTCCATATCCGTCTGTTGATACAAAAGATCGATATCAATGCCGACATCCAGGTTGATGGCTTCCTCAAAAGGATGATCCGTGAGCGCCATCTCTTCCTGGACGCGATTCAAGACGGTGAGGGCCCGTTCATGTTGCAGGGCATGGGTAAGATCAGAGGTGGCCGCCAATAACTGACCATTGACCCGCATGGTCTCCGCCAAGCGGATATTTTCCCAATGATAACGGGTGTAGTTGTACCCGAGGCTCAATATCGCGATGCAGGGTAGTAAGATAAGCAGTAATAAGCCGATGACATACCAGGAATGGCGCAACCACCGGGGGCGCAACCCCGGGGACAGATTGCCGCCAGTATTTAGATTTAACACAGTGAACCCCTCTGTCCAGTGAATACCTGCCTCAGCCCGAAAAATGCATGGGCAAGGCCCGGGGTAAAATTGAAACAACGCCTGATATCACGACCCGGCAACGGGCTGAACGCCAACCGATACTCCAGACGCGCCAATCTCCCAGTTTCTTGAATTTTACACCACTTTCACAGATGGCGACAAAGAAGCGAATGATAAAGCCTGGAAACCCCGGTCGGCAAGCCGAAAACGTACTTTGAGTAGGGAAGGGTAAAGCGACAAAAAACTACATAACACAGAACAGACACCGAACTGGCGCGCCTGGCAGCAGAATTAAATGAGTATACTGGATTTCAAAGTGCGCTTGTCCTCTGAATGAAGGTAGCACATGTCCACATGTCTGGATGCTGCATATTGCATAAAAAAACCGTTTTTATGCGCAGCACATCGGCGGAAGCGAGGGAATATTATCTTTTAGCGTGGAGAGAATGTGAGGAGGAAGAGGCAGATGAAAGAGGGGTGTTTGTTTTTTTCGAGCAGGTTTTTGGGGCTGATTTTGGCATTACAGCGCGATTCCTTTGCCATTTTCGGGGTATCATACCCGAAAGTTGACGGTTTACATCGCACTGCATTTGACGGCAGGTAATCCCTTAAGTACTTGGTATTTAATGAGTTAAAAATGGTCGGGGTGAGAGGATTCGAACCTCCGACCCCCTGCTCCCAAAGCAGGTGCGCTAACCGGACTGCGCTACACCCCGACGTATTGTGTTTGTTGTGGACTTTACGGGGCTTAGTATAGCATATTGCTTGTCTTGTTTCTAGCAGTTGTGGCGCAGGTTTTGGGTAGGTCGCGCATTTTTGAGCGCGGTGGATCGGATAGCGGCGCGACCCTGATACATTGGGTTTCTGGCGCGGGGCATGGGGCATGGGGCAGGGGCTGTCGGATGCGGTAAGTCGGGCGGAATTTCTAATTGTCGTTCTTGATGCTTGCGCTGATGGGCATGAATTGTGCATCATGGATTTTCAAAATCATGCCTTATGGTTGGTGTTTTCTGTCCTTCCTGTAATCTTCAAACTCACCTAATGGAATCGGTTTTTCCCGATATACAGCAAAATGTTAGACGAAGTACTTCCAGCCAAAGCCTATGCCGATGTCGTATTTTCCCGACCGATGGACCAGCCCTATACCTATGCCGTGCCGGAGTCACTCCGGGAAGGCATTCAGGTCGGCATGCGGGTGGAGGCGCCACTGCGGAAGCAGGTCGAGACAGGGTATGTGGTAGCGCTGAAAGATAGCACGGCCCTGGAAGAAGTCAAGGCCATATACAGCTTGCCGGAGACCTACCCTGTGTTTTCGGAAGATATGTTGGAACTGTGCCGCTGGGTGGCGGATTACTACTGCTGCTCCTGGGGCGAAGCGTTGCAGTCCGCGATTCCTACGGGACTCCGTCTGAACAGTGACATCCGTTTTCATCTTGTGCCGGAAAAACTGCACCAGGGCAAGCTGTCGGAAAAGCAACAAAAAATTGTCGCGGCCCTGTATGGCAAAGGGCCATTGTACGAGAGCCAGTTGCGCAAGGTCACGGAACTGAAAAATATCAAAACCTCCCTGCATGGGCTGGTAGCCCGGGGAATCTTGCGCACAGAACGTCGACCTGCCCGCCAACAGAGCAATCTCCGTAAGGAATGGTATCTGAGTTTGAGTCCGGATAAAACCCTGGAAAGCGAAGCGCTTGAGCAGTTCCAGAAAAAGGCCCCGCGCCAGGCGGCTGTCTATCTGGATATCTTGCACCAGGGCGGGGAACATGCGGCGACGACGCTCTACGCAAAGCACCGGGTCAACAGCAGCATCTTGCGCGCCCTGGAAAAGCGGGGCTTGCTCGTGAGTCACTGGCGGGAATTCTATCGACGTCCTGACTTGGCGCATGGCGCTCACGCCAGCGACAAGCTCATGTTGAACCCGGAGCAGCAGAGCACCCTGGACGCCATAAGCGCGGCCATGGACGGCGAGCGCTTTCAGACTTTTCTCTTGCAGGGGATCACGGGATCGGGCAAGACCGAGGTCTACCTGCAGGCGATTGAGCACACGTTGAAGCAGGGAAAGAACGCCATCATCCTGGTGCCGGAAATCTCCCTGACGCCCCAGACCGTCGGGCGCTTCTTCGCGCGTTTCCAGGAAGATATCGCCGTGCTGCACAGCGGCTTGAGCATTGGCGAACGCTATGATGAATGGCGGCGTACGCTGCGGGGGGAAGTGCGCATTGTGGTGGGTGCGCGTTCCGCCATTTTTGCACCGCTACCGAATATCGGCATCATCGTGGTGGACGAGGAGCATGACAGCTCCTACAAACAAAACGAAACACCGCGTTACCATGCCCGTGATGTCGCCATTATGCGTGCGATGCGGAGCAAGGCTGTATGCGTGTTGGGCTCAGCCACGCCTTCGCTGGAGTCTTTTCACAACAGCGAGAAAGGTAAATCAAAACGCCTGCCACTTTTGCGCCGCGCCACCAATGCGCCTTTGCCGGAGGTTCGTGTGCTGGATATGCGCAAAGAAAGCCGGGCCTCCGGGCAATTGATTCTCTCGCAGGCGCTGGAGGAGGCCATCCATGAACGCATAGATCGTCAGGAGCAGGTCATACTTTTGCTGAACCGCAGGGGCTTTGCGCCATTTGTGCTCTGTCCCACCTGCGGCTGGATCGCCGAGTGCAGCGATTGTAACGTGAGCCTGACTTACCACAGCAGCGGCGGCGTAATGCGCTGTCATTACTGCGGTATGCAGGAGAATAAGCCCCAATGCTGTGGCAAATGCGGCTTTCAGCCCCTGGTGTATCTTGGCACGGGCACGCAGAAGGTGGAGGATTACTTGCTCAGGACCTTCACGCATTGTCGGGTGGAGCGTATGGATGCCGATACGACCTCAGGGAAGGGGGGACATGCAAAGATATTGGGACGTTTCGCAAACGGTGAGATTGACATGTTGATTGGTACGCAGATGCTCGCCAAGGGGCATGATTACCCCGGGGTTACGTTGGTCGGGGTCATCAATGCCGACACCGGACTGAGTATGCCGGACTTTCGGGCCGCTGAGGGTGTGTTTCAATTGCTGACGCAAGTGGGCGGCCGAGCTGGGCGGGGAGAAAAGCCGGGTGAAGTCATCATTCAGACTTATCGCCCCAACCACTACGCCATTCAATGTGCGGCCCAACATGACTACCAGGCTTTTTACACCCATGAAATCGCTGCCCGGAAGGAATCGGGGTATCCACCTTTTCGCCGGATGGTGAGCTATGCCATCGAGAGTGAAGACCCGCTGCTGGCCGAACGCGAGATTGTGCGCCTG
>SKJD01000122.1 GCA_007116095.1 Candidatus Hydrogenedentota bacterium | reverse complement strand
GTCGCATGGCCGTGGTTGCTATTCTATATTGCTGTTCTGTTTACATGTCGCTCTGGATTCCTGCCTGCACAGGAATGACGGCATGGGGGTAGCACAATGGCAACATGTTGGCGTACAGGATGTTACGTCAGACTTCCTTCGTGCGCTGCACGAAGTGAGCGAAGTGAACTTCGCTACTCCATATAAGAATGACGGGGGTGGTGTGTCGCGATGCGGCGGGCATGTTGGCAAACCGGGTGATCGCCCCAGACCACCTTCGTGCGCTGCACGAAGGAAGCGAAGTAGGGGCAGGCCCCCGTGCCTGCCCTGGGCGCCCACAGGGGGACGCCCCTACAACACAGCCCCCATCGTCTTGCCTGCGCAGGAATGACGGCATGGGGATATCAGAAGCGGAAATGTACAAATAGACGCCCGAAATTCTTGCTGTCTTTGTCGATGCGATGGTATTTGGCCTTGATATCCGGCCTCTCCAGAAAACGCAGCACCTTCTTCTTCAGTTGCCCACTTCCCTTGCCTGGGATGATCTCCACGAGCTTAATCCGCTTCTCCACCGCTTCCTCGATGACCCGCTGCAACTCCACCTCTATTTTTTGGCCCTTGTTAAAAATATCGTGCAAATCCAACTTTATTTTCGCCATACAAACACCTTAAATCCGGTATACCCCTAATTTGTTTTCATATTAACGATATCACGATTCGCCTTACTGCACAATTAATACTTATATTAATTTGTAATTTTTGTAATGAATGGTAGAATGTAGACAGATGCCAAGCAAATGGCAGTAATGACCTTATTGATATAGTTGGCCATTTAGCACATCGAGTCATTGGAAATGGCTCCTCATTCAGTCGTTTTGAGAAAGGAGTTTTGATCATGAATCTACAGCGTTATGCCCTACGGGCATCCATGATAGCAGTCTCGGCCTGCTTCATGCTCGTTATGTTAAGCGGTTGTCCAACTCCGGAGGACGTGGTAATCACCGTAACGCCCTCGGAGACCGCGGTAGAGGTGGACGACACCACGCAATTTAACGCGATTTCCACGGACCTCTTCGAAACCATCGCCTGGAGTTCTTCCGACGAGAATATTGCCACTATCGATCCAGGCTCAGGTGTTGCGCTGGGGGTTAGTCCCGGGGTGGTGAAGATTATTGCTACCGGGAACACCAGCGGCCAACAGGGTAGCGCGGAACTCACGGTAATGGAAGCAACCGAGGACGAATCGCTCGCGGAAATCGATGCGCTTCGTGATGTCCTGCGCTCCGTCCCGGAAGAACGCCTGGATACAGACACCCGCGCAAAGCTTCATCTCTACCTGGACGCGACGGAGGCGGCGCTGTTTGAAGGCGAGGTCTGCGAAGCAGCCAACTGGATGGGCGGTTTCCTGGCGGATACGCAATCCTACCGGCAGCGTTTCGCCGGTTCCGGTATGACGGACCCGACCTGGGCCCCGGACCTGATTTACGCAGAAGGGCGCATGCTTCAGTATAACATACTGGCAGAAGCCGCGGATCGCGTTACATGCCCTGGTTATGAGCGTTTCGGCGCTTCGGCGCACGCGGAAATGCTGGCAGGGGACACGGGCGGCCTGGAGGCGAACTTCTCCTTTGGCGCGCCGCGTATGTGGACGGTACAGTATGACGAGGCAGAACGCACCTTTACGCAAATTCAGGCGCCCGGGGCCGAATTGGAAACGGGAGCGCCCGGGGCCCCGTATATTCCCAGCGTCGGGAAGCTCGTCGCCGTTCCGCCGGATAGCCGGGTAAGATCCGGATATGAAGCCCGCATCGTGGACCAATTCCGGGCGCTGCCGGCTCCGACCCAGGAACAACCCGCCGATCGACTCAGCGATCACAGCTCCGAAACGGAACCGCCCCCATCGGAAGTCTTCGCGGATCGGCCCTTCGTTATCAATGAACAGGTTTACGCGGGCGACAGCATCTGGCCGCCGGACCCGGTGGTGGTGACGCCCATGGGGCAATACCGGGACCTGGAACTGGTGCATGTGGAAGTCTTCGGGGGCCAATACGACCCGGCCTCGCAGACAGTCAGCCTGTATGACAATGTACGGGTCTCTCTCGACTTCAACAGTGAGCACCGGGGCTTTCTGCCCGCCGCCATGGCGGACAATCCCTTCGAAAGCCAGTATGACAATATTGTCGGGCTGGCTTTTAACTACGAAGCGGTCTTGAAAGCCCCGCTGCTGGATCTCCCCATCAACCCACGTATTTTCGGGGAAGAATACCTCATCCTGACCCATCCCGATTTTCGGGACGCCGCTGATGAGTTGGCCAAATGGAAAAACCAGAAGGGGATCATGACCAACGTCTTTGAGGTCGGCACGAACACCGGTATTTCGGGGCGTGAAACCAACGACGAGATCAAGGATTACATCCGGCAACGCTACGAAACAAGCTGGGTCCGTCCCTCATACATCCTGCTCTTTGGGGATTCGCATCATATCGCCCCCTACTATCGGGACGGCATGTACGATGAAATCGGCACGGACTATCCCTACGCCGTGCTGAACGAGGCGGGCGAACCGGAACCGATGGTCCCCACCTTCGCCGTGGGGCGCATACCGGTGGACACCCAGGAAGAAGCCCACATCGTCGTGGACAAGATTCTCGCCTATGAAAGCAATCCCCCAGGGGGCATGCTCACCGATACACCGTATTACAACAACATGACCATTGCAGCCCAATTCCAATGCTGCCGGACCAATGTCGATCAGGTGGGCACAGCCCAGCGCACCTTCGCTGAAGTGGCCGAGTTTGTACGCAATACCATGTTGGGAGAAGGCTACAACGTACAGCGCATCTATCAGGCCACCACGGACAACTCGTATACCGAAGACGACACACCCCGGCGTTATTACGATGGCACAACAATTCCGGCGGATATCGGTCCCAACAGCAATTTCGCCTGGGATGGCAGCCGACAAGATGTCATCGACGCCTTTGAGGATGGCCGATTCCTGATGATCCACCGGGATCATGGCTGGCACAGTGGCTGGGTACATCCCCCGTTCCATTCCAACAACGCCAGCAACCTGGAGAATGCACCCTACCTGCCGGTGGTCTACAGCATCAACTGCTCTTCCGGGCTCTTTGACAATGAGACTTCCCCGGGCGCGGAAGGCTCCCACACCGGTGGGGTCTACTTTGCGGAACGGCTGCTGCGCAACCCGAACGGCGGGGCCGTGGGTGTAATCGGCGATACGCGCATCAGCCCGAGCTGGCCCAACACCGCCCTGTTGCGGGGGCTTATCGACGCCACCTGGCCCAACACAGTTCCTGATTTTGGCGGCAATACGTCACACAGGCGCCTCGGCGACATCCTCAACCACGCCAAGGCCTATCTTGCCACCCAGATCGGGGTCTCCGGACAGGGCGTCAGCCAGAGCTCGTACGAAAGCATGATGTACCTGTACCATGTGCTGGGCGATCCGACCCTGGAAATGTGGACGCGCAACCCGAACCGCTTCGCCCTGATCGATGTGTTTACGCCCATCGACTACTCTGAAACAGGACTCTGGTTGAGCTATGACGCCGATGATGGCGTTGAGATCACGCTGCACCAGGAACTCAGGTCCGAAGTGCTACCCGTCGGACGGGGGCACGTGGAAGACGGTAAGGTCCATATTGCCTTCTTCAATGAGCCGAATCCCGATCTGCCCTTGCAGGCCAGCGCCAATATGGCCGGCAGCCTAGCGGCGTCCGGCGAGGTAAACCTGCGCTAAGGTGTTGCCCCGCGCCCATTCGAAGGCGCAAGTATCCGTTATCGCATTCGGAGCCCCGGGTTGAATAAATCCGGGGCTTTTTGTGTTTTGAACTCATATAACAAATTATGCAACCAAAAACCATT
>SKJD01000067.1 GCA_007116095.1 Candidatus Hydrogenedentota bacterium | reverse complement strand
GAACGAAGGCCGTGTCCCTGGAAGCCGCGCTGGCGGCCTGCCGGGAACATTTCCAGAACCGGGGCATAGCACAGCCCAGCTTCTACGTCATGCCCTCCGCCGCCTACACCGTGCCGATGGATAGGTAAATACCGGGTGTTGTCTTTCAGTGCGCGTCCTTCGTGCAACGCAGGAAGGGTAAAGGACAACGCGTCGCCCCCGAACCCTTTGCGAAAGCGCAAAGGACGCAAAGTGAACTTTGCTACTCCAAACATTATTCAACGGACCTCCTCATGTGGGAGATGGATTTTTGAGCGCGGCTCCTCGTAGCGGGTGTCGATGCTGTCCTTGGTGGACTTGTAGCCGACGGAGTAATAGCCTTCCTCGGGCAGCCAGAGCCGGAAGGCGTTGAGGCCCTCGTGGTAGCGCGCTTCCCAGGCCTCCGACCAGGGAGCAAGATCGCCGGGAATCGGGTCGTCCCAGTGGTACAGCGGCACATGGAAACGCGCATGGCTGACCTCCCCGGCATCGTAGAGCCGCAGCAACGCCTCACCGGCGGCCCGGTGATCGGTGTGCCGGTCGTGGTAGCTCGTGCTGCGGTGGGAGGCGCCGGGGAAACGCGCTTCAAAGTCCCGGATGACCGCTTCTACCTGCTCGGGCGTCACTGCGCCGTCCGGTAGGTCCAGCACATGCAGGTTCTTCTCTGGGACGCCAATCCGAAGCATGCTCAAGGTCGCCTCGCGGATACGTCCCTGCATAAATTCCTCCACATCAATCGGATCGCGGCCCATGGCTTCGAGGCGGTTGTTCACGGGATGGATGGCGATGGAAGCGCCGCCACGGGTCAGGAAAACGACATGGACGTCGATATCCTCCGACAAGGCGTAAAGAATCCACGCGCCGAAGGAAATGATTTCGTCGTCCGGGTGGGGGATGTACAGCACGGCCACCTCGGGGTGCGCTTCTTCGGCCCGGGCCTCAGTGTACAGGCCAAGGCACATAACACCGAGGCAAGCCAGTGTAACGCCACGTAACAGGGGTGTCGCGAAGAACATATTCTCAAGTCTCCTTCGGATTGATCATTGCCAGGATATATCACCCATAATGAAGCAGGATTCTGAGCTTTCGGGAAGGCCCGGGCAGCGTGCGAACATGGTATTGAAACGTCCAACTATGCTATCATTTTGGTCTGTACCGGAGGAAATGCGCCTGGCGCAAACAGATATTCTTGCGATGCAGGGGGAGACTTTGTGTTGGGCTGTGTCACCCCTACCCAAGCGGCATTGGCCGGCATCTTTTCTTACGTCCTGTCATTGGTTCCGGAAACGCGGACCAAAGACTTTGCGACCAAACACCATCACAAATGAAAGGCACAAACCATGACTTTTCCTATCGATGTCAGTAAATACAAGGCATTGCCGATTGATCCGGCGGCAGGCAAGCTGACGCCAGAACAAAAAGAACAATTGTTGACCAATATCGAAGTGGTCCGGGACACCATCGTATTTTTTACGGCGATCGCCGGTATCAAGGGCTTTGCCGGTCACACCGGCGGCGCTTATGATGTCGTACCGGAAGTGGTTATCGCTGACAGCTTCATGAAATTCAGCGACAAGTATTACCCCGCCTTCTTTGACGAAGCCGGGCACCGGGTCGCGATTCAATACGCCATGGCCGCCTTCGACGGCGACATTCCCTTCGAGAAGCTGTATGAATACCGCGCCGCCGGCCACGGCCTCTATGGCCATCCCGAGCGCGACGAAAAGCTGGGGATCAAGTTTTCTTCCGGACGTCTGGGTCACATGTGGCCGTACATCAACGGCATCGCCCTGGCGAACCCGGACAAGGTCATCTTCATGCTGGGCTCCGACGGGTCCCAGATGGAAGGCAACGACGCCGAAGCCGCACGCACGGCGGTCGCCAAGCAGCTCAACGTCAAGCTGCTCATCGACGACAACAATGTGACCATCGCCGGGCATCCGAAGGAATACATGCCGGGCTTTGATGTCGCCAAGACCCTCGAAGGCCACGGTCTGACCGTAGACGCCGCCGACGGGGAAGACTTTGACTCGCTCTTCGCACGCATGTGCAAGGCCTGCACCACCATCGGCCCGGTCGCCATGGTGAACCGTCGCCTCATGGCCCCGGGTATCCCGGGTATCGAAGGCAAGAGCGCCGGACACGACGTCATCAAGAAAGAATTCGCGATTGAATACCTGACCAAGCGCGGGCACAAGGAAGCCGTGGACTTCCTGAACCAGGTTGAGAAGCCCTCGACCAGCGCCAGCTACCTGGGCTCCTCTGAAGACGTGGCGGCCAACCGCAGTGAGTTCGGCAATATCGTCAGCGAGATTCTTGACGGCATGCCCGCCAAGGAGCGCACGGAGCGGCTCTTGGTCATCGACTCCGACCTGGAAGGCTCCACCGGCCTGAACAACATCCGCGCCAAGTACCCGGAAGTCATCTTCAATGGCGGCGTGCAGGAACGCGGCAACTTCTCGGCCGCCGCCGGTTTCGGTTATGAGAAGGGCAAGCAAGGTATCTTCAGCACCTTCTCCGCCTTCCTGGAAATGATCATCTCCGAGGCCACGATGGCCCGCCTGAACGAGAGCAATGTCATCTGCCACTTCTCGCATGCCGGCGTGGATGAGATCGCCGACAACACCTGCCACTACGGCATCAACATTTTCCTCGCGCACTGTGGCCTGCCGGTAGGCGACACGACCCGCCTCTATTTCGCCGCGGACGCCCTGCAACTCAAGGCGCTGGTGAACAAGGTCTGGAATGAGGAAGGCGTACGCTACATCTTCTCGACGCGTAGCAAGGTCCCCTTCATCTGCAAGGAAGACGGTAGCAAGCTCTATGACGGCGACTATACCTTCGAGCCGGGCAAGGACGAAGTCATTCGCGAAGGTTCCGCCGGCTATGTGGTGGCCTACGGTGAACTCCTCTTCCGCGCCCTGGACGCCGTCGAGCGCGCCCGCAAGGAAGGCATCGATGTCGGCCTGATCAATAAGCCGACCCTGAACGTGGTCGACGAGGCCATGATGAAGAAGGTAGGCTCGGCCCCGTTTGCGCTGCTGGTCGAAGGCCAGAACTACAACACCGGCCTGGGCTCGCGCTACGGCACCTGGTTGCTGCAACGCGGCCTGACGCCGAAGTACGATTACATGGCGGTGACCAAGCCGGGCGGCGGCGGCATTCCGGAACACATCCCCTTCCAGGGCCTGGACCCGGACAGCATCCTGGCCAAGATCAAGCAGCTTGCTGGCTAAACGGCTTGTGACAGACCTTTAATCGGTAATCCCGGCGTTTCGAGAGCAGCGATGTTTTCGGAGCGCCGTTTTGCTATACCGGGGTGATGATTCGTTATTTGGAGTAGCGAAGAGGAGAACGGATGATCCGCAGATGACGCTGATGGGCGCAGATATCGTACGGCATGTAGTTGTGTGGAGTAGCAAAGTTTACTTTGCGTCCTTCGTGCGATGGCACGCAGGTAGGGCAGTCTAACATAATACGGTCGTTTAACGCCCTACCGTCATGCCTGCGCAGGCAGGTATACAGTACATGGACCCAACCTTATCCCCTCACGCCAACAGGATGTCCCCTTTGCGTCTCTGCGCCATCGCGTCTTTGCGTTTTAATGTGGATAAAAAACAGGCGAGCGAAAAGAACCACCAATGAACGCCAATATACGCGAATTTGATAATGCGCCATAGTGCAATCGGCGTATGAAAAGCATAACTTGTTACCTGATGTCCCTATTGTTAAATGAGTGAGTGATGACGCCATGACACCTGAAACAACCTCACGCTTTACGCAGCTCCCCCAACGCCTGCGCGAGCTGGTTCTCTGTCTGCTGTGTCTGGCGGCGATTGTCGTCAGCATGGGACTGGAGCG
>SKJD01000077.1 GCA_007116095.1 Candidatus Hydrogenedentota bacterium | reverse complement strand
GTAAAGCATTCCGAACATTCGGGCATTTGCTTGCGGGGCTGGGATGCATCGCGGTCTGCATGAACAGCGCCTCGGCCCAGGCCCCGCAGCAAATCTCGGAGATTCTCGGCGTCGCCCATGTGAACGGGCAGTATGCCCCCTACGACGGGGAACGGGACTACCTGAACCAGGGGGCGAAAGAAATCCTGGCGCTAGGCAGCGAGACCATAAAAATCTGGTTTGTCGATCCGCATCGGAACTACCCCCATCATGCGGAATGGCCGGAGCAATTCGACTCGCTGACAGCCATGGCGCAGCACCCCTATTTCCAGGCACTCTTCGACAAGCCCTTCAAGCATTACTTCCTGATGACTTATCCCCCGGGCCGTCCGGATCACTATTGGCGCCAGGGCGTGACCGAGGAAAACCTGGAGGCGGAGCGGCGGGACTTTGAAGCGCTGACCGCCCACCTCCTGGAAAGCTATGCGGGCAGCGGCAAGACCTTTGTCATACAACATTGGGAAGGCGACTGGGCGATACGCGGCAACTACGACGACACGCAGGACCCGACGCCCACGGCGATTGAAGGCATGATCGCCTGGCTCAATGCGCGGCAGGACGGCGTGAACCGGGCCCGGGAAGCCTCGGACGCGCAGGACGTGGCGGTCTACCATGCGACGGAATTGAACAAGGTGCTGCCGTCTATGCGCGAGGGACGGCCCAATGTCGTCAACACGGTACTCCCCCACACCCGACTGGACCTGGTCTCGTATTCCTGCTGGGAGGCCATGACCGATCCCGAGGCCCTGCGCGATGCCCTGGACTACATCGCGGAACACACGCCGGCGAGCGAAGCCTTCGGGAAACGCAATGTGTATCTGGGCGAACTCGGCTGGCCGGAAAACGAGAACACCCCGGAGCGCTATCGCAACGCCCTGCGCCAAACCGTCGAAACCGCCCTGGATTGGGGCTGCCCCTACCTCATCTACTGGCAACTCTACTGTAACGAAGCGCTGGAACAGCCCGTCGAAAACAACGACGACGTTCGCGGCTTCTGGCTCATCCGCCCCGACGGCGCACGCACCTGGGCCTGGGACTATCTGCATGGCGTCTTGCAGGGGGAGGAAGGGTGTAGTTCTGATATTACCGATCTTGTCAATTCATAACGAAGCGTAAGGGCGAACCTTGTGTCCGCCCGCGTGGGTGGGTTTCCCACCCACGTCATCCCTGCGAAGGCAGGGAACCAGTTCGTTGATTTAACATAGGATACCGTCACCAGGCCTTGCGACCATGCACCACAACATGCCGTTTTATTGCTGTATTGTTATGTTTTCTCGCAATACTGGATTCCTGCCTGCGCAGGAATGATGATGTAGGGATTCTCAGGTGTTTTATTGAAAAAATCACAGATTTTTTACACCAATATTCTTTCTCGCTCCACTAAATGGGAAAAACTACCGGTACTCCTTGAAAAAATCGGAATCTACTTCGTATACAATACGCGGCTTTACACCCAATTCCAGGCGCTCAAACATATACACCAATTTCTCGCCGTCCACCAGCTCAATGGGATTGGCGCCATCGCGCACCGCCTCGCGCTTGGCGTCCATGGTGAAAGTCCCCGTGGTGAGGAAGATGCCTTTATCGGCCCGGCCAATCATGGCGCCGCGAAAATCCCGTATCATCCCGGTACCCACGGACCCTTGATGCCGCTTGCATTGAAAAATGACCTTGAAACTGATCAAAGGATTGATTTCCAGAATCCCTTCGCCGTCGATGCCCCCATCTCCTGTGCGCCCCAGCACCTTTACATTCTGGAAGCCGTATTCTCGTAGCAAACGCTGACACAAGCGCTCAAAGCCTTCCGGACTGAGCGATTTCAGTACAGGCAGAAGCTGGCTTTCTTGCGGATCAAGCAATTCATCTTCGCTGTCATCGGAGTCATCATTCAGTTCTACCAGGCTTTCCCTACTTTCACGTGATTGCTTTTTAGCCTGCAATTCCTCTTTTAGCGACTCCTGTATAGGTTTGTAAAGATTATAGGGCTCCAAGTCATTCAAGTTTTCTTGCAAACCTTTTTCTGTAAGACTCCAAACTCCCCGCGCCGAAGCATCTATGTAGCCCCCGAAGACAAGATACTGGCGGGCCCAAGCGATCTGATTACGCACTTTGGATTGCCCATTTTTATTGGTCAACTCAAGCGCATCCTCCGGCACCTGCATCAACTCGATAACGGCATCCGTCGCCTCAGACGAAGAAGCGGAACCGCCCATATCCCGTAGTACCTGTATTACCGGAATAATGTACTTGATAAACTGGGGTCCTTTTGACATTTATCTGATACTTTCATCGTTGTTTTGGGTGTAGTTCTGATAGTACCGATCATGTCATTTCGTTATGTGGAGTCGCAAACATTCGTTTCCGCCCTTCGTGCAGATCACGAAGGCAGTCTGGCACAATCACCCGGCTTGCCAACACGTCCGCCGCCACGCGCCCCCCACCCCGTCATGCCTGCGCAGGCAGGCATCCAGTACATTGACATAACCGCATGCCTATGCGCCAACATGATCCCCCCTCGCGTCTCTGCGCCTCTGCGTTAAAATCGATTGCTTAATCGCTGATGGCGCCCGTTCAGGGAACGCTTTCTGGGGACGCTATATCGCCCCATTTCGTGTATATTCGTGCATTTCGTGGTTGCTTATGCAATGGCAAATAACCAACATTCCCGGATTTAAACATTCCGGTTGTTCGACGCTGCTTTCCGGCTTCGTATATACTGGACGCTATGTTGTGGCAGTGGCAGCAGGAAGGCTGGCGCCGCTTTTATGGTGTTGAATGACTGGATAGGAGGATAGCTGATGAATGAACACTGGACCTGGTTGGCGCCGTTGTGTATCTGCCTGATTTCCCTGGGAGTCGCCGGCATGGCGCGAGCGGCAGAAAGTGTATTGCCGGATGGTGAAGCAACGGAACCACAGCAATTGGCGACAGGGTTTCAATTTACGGAAGGACCGCTCTGGCTGCCGGGCCAAGAGCTGCTTATCTTCAGTGATATCCCGGCCGATACAATTTACAGCGGGGACAGCGAGGTGGTCCGTCAACCCAGTGGGCAATCCAATGGCCTGACGCTGGACCTGGAAGGGCGACTCATCACCTGCGAGCATGCAAACCGGCGCGTCACCCGCACGGAGGCGGACGGCAGCATCACGGTGCTGGCGGCGCAGTATGAGGGCAATCGCCTGAACAGCCCCAACGACGTCATTGTCCGCTCGGACGGCATGATCTTCTTCACCGATCCCCCGTATGGGTTGCCGGGCATGCTGGACGGCCCCCATGCGGAGCTGGATTTCTCGGGAGTCTATGCGGTAATGCCCGGTGAAGACGTGCAACTGCTCGTGGATGATTTCGACAAGCCCAACGGGTTGACACTCTCGCCGGATGAGTCGGTGTTGTACATCGCCGACACCGACGGTGGGCATCTGCGTGCATTTGATGTCGCTACGGACGGCTCCCTGAGCAATGACCGGCATTTCTACGACCTGCCCACGCCGGACGGCATCAAGACCGATACCGAAGGCCGTATCTGGGCCACCGCGGGCGACGGCGTGCATGTCATCTCGCCGGAAGGCGAACGCATCACGATCATCGCCTTCCCGGAAGTCCCCGCCAACCTCTGCTTCGGCGGTTCGGACGGGGGCACGCTGTATGTGACCGCACGCAACTCCGTCTACGCCGTGGACACCACCGTGGAAGGCATACGCCCCCAGGCGGAAGCCGTCTTCCCACTTTCCGGCACCACGAGCGAATTGGAGTAACGGCTTCAAGCCAATTGAGTACAGCAACACAAAAGCCCGGGGAGCGGTTCCCCGGGCTTTTTCATGCGGTCATAAAGCTGTGTAGCAACGGC
>SKJD01000190.1 GCA_007116095.1 Candidatus Hydrogenedentota bacterium | reverse complement strand
GCTTCCCATGACCCCGAGATCAGACAAGTATATGTATTCGCGGTTCAAATAACACCAAAATATATGAACCACGAATGTACGCTAATTAACGCGAATATATAGGGATGCAGCTAAAACCATACAGCATTAATCATTTAAAGTTACATTCAGGTGCAGGATTACACATGGGATCAACAACTGTATGATAATAGTTTGTTTTACAATATTGATCTTCTATCTGCTTAATTGTGCCTTCATTATATGGCGACTGTCCCGTTCCATTTATTTGTACCAATACTATATGTACAACATTGAAAACGATCCAAAATTCCGTACCCTGTTTTGTGTGGGGCGACATGGCGGATTCTTAAAAGAAGAGAAGCTGTTAAAGCATTCAAAATTTTATGCTACTGGTTCGATGCAGGGATTTTTTATAATATTTATTATGCTTTATTTTGCTATTTGTGTTGGGCTGTCTTATTTGATAAGTTCGCTTTGGTTTTCTGATGTGAATTTTGGCGAATTGGCAATGCTGTTGATCTTAAATATCTATGCAGTAGGGTTTGTTTATTGTTTAATGTGCGTTCTGTTTGTTGTTGTCTTCGAGAAATATAAAGTTAAATTATCATGCAGAAATATATCTGATGTAAATTTATTAATAAATAAAAAATTATTTAGAGATTATGAATTTCAGAATCCCGCTTATGTGAAATCAGTTGTGTGGGTTTCCTTGTTTGTAACTTATTTGTCCATTGTGCTTCTTTCTATTGTTGCGACTGTATATCTGCTTTCATCTGATTGGATAACTGATCGACTGCTTGATTGAATGGAATTTTCTGTGATGTGGCGATGGTATTGCTGTGTATATATTTCGCGTGCATTGGCGTGTATTCGCGGTTTAGAAAATGCCCGTGAAAGATTTCGGATGTCTGGTATGGCTTGTCATGGTACCATGGAGCATAGCTTTGGGCGCCGGAAATTCTTGGTGACCTGGAATACAAAATGATCTGTAAAGGAGTATAGCGTTATGCAAAATGCCGTTGGAATGCTGCTGCTGTTGTTGATTTTGGGGTTGACCCTGTGTGTGCCGGGTCTGGGTGATGCCCGCGCCGAGGCCGACGAGGCAGGATCTTTTGACCGCACCTGGAATTTTGAAGCGGGCTACGAGGGCTGGATCATCCACGGGGGCCAGTGGTCGGCGGAGGATGGACAACTGCGCCATGCGGACCCGAATTTCCACGGCGGCCTGGTGGGGCTACCTGGGTATCGCTTCGGCGATCTGGAATTTACCGCGGACCTGCACATCCCGGAGGTATATTGGGACGAGGACTCCGTCTGGGCCGGGCTGGCCTTCCATGCGTCGGCTCCGGTGCAGCATGGCGGCTGGCACGACGGCTATCTCGCTTTTGTCCGCTGCGACGGCGAGGTCGTGCTGGTGCGTAACCGGGGCCATGAACTCGCAACATTCCAATCGGAGCTGAACCCCCGGGAGGAAGTCGTACGCCTGGGTGTGCGTACGGAGGGTGCGCGTATCATCGTTTTGCTGAATGGGGAAGAAGTACTGTCGGCGGAAGACGACACCTTCACCGGCGGTGAGATTGCGTTGATCAACTTCGGCAATGTCGCCACCTACAGCAATGTCCACGTGGTGGGAACGCGTCTGGCCCCCTTGGCTGTTGAAGCCGTGCAACCCGAACATCCCGAACCCATTGAAGCGGAACCCGTTACGCCCCTGCCGCGCATCGCGGTCGAGAAGGAACCGGGGACGCCGGGGCGTTTCTATTACCGGGATAGCGGCGAGACGTTCCACCCCCTGGGCTTCAATCATACGGTCCTGGAGTTTGGCGACAGCGGCTGGCACGCTACCTTCAACACGAATGTCTATGAGCCCGAGCAGATGGAGGCGACCCTCGCCGAGATGGCCGAGCTGGGGACCAACGTATTGCGTGTCTGGATTTGGGGCACGCAAAACGAATACGGCTTTACCGGCGACAACGAACACCGGGGCCTGAACGGCGGCTATATGGAGAATCTCATCGACTTTCTTCAGCGCGCCACCCGGCATGGCATATATATCATGCCGATTGTGGATGCGACGCCGCACAACGCCTATTACAGCGCCGTTAACGCCCTGTACCAGGACGCGACGCATGACGACAAGATTACGGGGAGAAACCTGCAATACCTGACCCGGGGGGGCATCGCAGCCAAGCGCATGGCAATCCAGGACATGATCCGTTACATCCGCGATGTCGATGAAGGTCTGCTCAACAGCATCTTCGCCTGGGCGCTTGCGAATGAGGTCTATGTCAGCTTCAACCGGGGGCCCTTCAACCAACTGGAAGGGGAGGTGACGACGGCCACCGGAAAGACCTATGACCTCTCGGACAAAGCCTCCCGACAAGCCGCCTATGATGAGACGATCCGCTACTGGGCGGATGAACTGGCCACCGGAATCCGGGCGCTGGACCCCGAAGCCTTGGTGACCACCGGCATGTGGACCAGCGACGCCCATAACCGTCCGCCCTTCAATGGCCTGATGCCCGACGATAGCGACCCGCGCATTCCACCGCGGCCGTCGGCGTTTCTTGGGTCGGACGCGCCGCTCGACTTTCTCGACATCCACATCTACCCCTGGGACCGCACGCCGACGGTGCGCCCGGAAGCGCATGAGTGGGAGGCGATCATGGCCGGTACCGTGCCGGCTATCGTCGGGGAGTACGGCGTCTTCAAGCACCTCGACCCGCCGGAGAAGGCCCGCGAGATGTTGCGGGAGATGCTGACCCAGGCGGCGGAGATGGGCTATCTCGGCGGTCTGTACTGGATATGGGACCTGGTTGAGGTGGAGCACCAGACCTGGAGCGCGGTTCAGGAGGACTTCGGCGCCTATGTCATGGACTTGAAACGGGACTTGTGGGTGGAAACCCCGTAGCAATCCGCAACCTGAAATGGGGAGATACTGCGATGAACATGCAAGGCTTAATCCGGAACCTGGGCGTGGGCCTGGGTACCGCAATGCTTTTTTTTGGGCTTGCCGGGCCAGGAAACACAGACACGCCGTCCTTGGAAACACTGGGTAACGCGGCGCCGCGGGTCTTGCTGCATACGGAGTATCACCCCATCGTCGAGCGTCCCTTGCAGTATGTGGGCTTTTCCTTTGATGGCCCGGTGGAGGAGCTGGAGGCGATGAAGTCGGTCGGCGCCAATGCCGTGGGTACGGGCGGCATCTGGCAGCCCGTACCGGATGCGGAAGCGCCGGATGGCCTCAGCTTTGCCCCGCCGCCGGGCACGGCAGCCTTGTCACAACGCTTTACGGCAGAGCAGCCCTTCGACGCTTTCGCCCCACACCTGGCGACAATGTTCACCAGCGACAGCGGATGCGCCTGGCGGCTCTATAGGCAGGACGAAGAGACGGGGGAGGAGACGCTGCTGGCCGAGGGCGTCTGGCGCAATCTGGCGGACAACAGCTTTGCGGAGGCGGTGTTTGAGACCCAAGCACCGGGCAGCTATCGCTTCGAGTTGGACGATCCGGTCGGCAGCCATGTCTCTTGGTGGGCGCGACAGGATGATCCCTATGAAGCGGGTGGCGCCTACCGCGACGCCGAGCCGTTGCCGGGCCGGGACTTCCAGTTCCGCATCCGCAGTGAAGGGGAATGGGTGGAGATCGTAGCGCCGAGTGACGATCACGATGTGGTGCGTCTCGGCCCATCGCCCTTTGGCATTCTGGAGAACCTCGGGATGAAGGCCAGCTACCAGTTGGGCAACTGGAACAATCCCGGTTTTAATTACTACCCGATGTGGTTCTTTGAAGCACATCCAGAAGCGAAAGCCCTGGACCAGTATGGCGAGCCTATCCTGGGCGGTAGCCTGCTGGAGCGGGAGTCTTTCACGCCGAACATTGAATCGGCGGTCATC
>SKJD01000232.1 GCA_007116095.1 Candidatus Hydrogenedentota bacterium | reverse complement strand
GGCCAGCGCACGATGAAGGGAATCTTGACGCCGGCTTCGTAGCAGGTCGTTTTGGCGCGACTGAAGGGGGCGCCGTGGTCGCCGATAAATATGATGAGGGTGTCTTCTGTTTTGCCGGCGGCTTCCAGTTCGTCCAGCACCATGCCCAGGCCGATGTCCAGCCGCTGGACGCAGTTATAGTAGGTGGCGACCTCGGCCAGCACCTCCGGCGTGTCCACGCCCAGCCAGGGGAAGGTGCTGATCTCGTCCGGCGTCTGGATCGTCTCCGGAATACCGTCGATCTGGTTGTCCTCATCGGTCAGCGGGCGGTGTGGATCGAAGTAGTTGATCATCAGGAAAAATGGTGCGTCGTCTTCGGTCTGGAAGATTTCCGCTGCCTCTTCCGCGACCTGCCGTACCTGCCGGGTGCGGGTCGAGGGCTGGCTGTGGTTGACGTCGAAGGGGAATTCGTTTTGCGGCATAACATGCAGCTTGCCGATGATGCCCGTGCGGTAGCCGGCGTCTTTCAGAATGCCGAAGAGATTGGGAATGCCCTCGCGCATGCTGTAGTGGTGGTTGGCCAGGCCCCAGTGCTCGTTCTGGTGTGGGTAGAGCCCCGTCAGCATGCTGCTGCGGGAAGGACTGCATGTCGCCGTGGTGACATAGGCCTCCTCGAAGAGCACCCCCTCCTCGGCCAGCCGATCGATATTCGGCGTGATTGCGTAGGGGTCGCCGTAGCACCCCGCTTCAAGTCCCTGGTCATCCGTCGTTACAAAAATGATATTCGGGCGGGCGCCTTCCGACGCCGCGGCCTGCGATGGACGCGCCTGGCCGGCCAGGGCTATGCCCGCCAGCCCGACTGCCGACCGGGTTAAAAAACTTCTCCGTGTACACTGCATATTTCCTGTCCTCCTTGGTCGTTTTTGCACAGCGAAAAATCCTCGCAAACCATTCCAAGGTAACACATGCGCGGTAAGATACGCCACGTGCAGACAGGCATTTATTGCGCCGTGTGTCTCGTACCATGCAGTTACCAGAAGACATCATCCAGGTCGATGCCAGGATCATCATAGCGCTGCATGGTCTCCAGCCACTCCGGTAGGTCCTCCTTGATGTGTTCTTTCAATCCCTGGAGGGCCTCCTTGGAAATCGCCCCGTTTTCGTGCATGAACGTATAAAACTTTTTGATGCTGGCGGCGTTGGTGCGCACGGCTGCAACGTTGGCCCACATGGCTTTCCGTATAAACCAGTCGCCAAGGAAACCATCGACATTAAAAATACCACCCGCTGGATCGACAACATCATCGTAAAGCAGATAGCGGTTGATATACAGGTCAATGTTCATCTGATGGTTTCGGACCGTGCTTTCTTTCAATCCCTTCGCACGCAACCATGCGTCAAATTCATCCAGCAAAACTTCATTTTTAGCGCGCTGATTTTTGCAATTGACCTCATAGTCTTCAAAAAAGTTTGATTCCATCTTCTCACAATTTCTCCGGGTTAAGACTCTTATTATAGGGTAGTAGCAATGGCAAGGGATGGTATTTAGATTACCGCTTAAACACCAGCGCAAACAAGATTCATTGCGCTACCCCCTGAATCTGGTTTCGTGGCAAAGGGCGGAGCATGTTATGATTAGGTATAGATACGGTTAGGTTCCGGTTTGTGCAGCGCATGTCTCAAGCCGGACCGGAAGAAACCGATGCTGGCGACATGCGCGTAGTTCTCAACCTGGGTGCATACAATGAAAGTTGTCAATATAAGCATAGTGGGGGCAGCTATTCTGGTCAATGCGGCCTTCCTGGTCTGGCATTATGATCTTTTTGCGGCATGGGAGGCCGGCCCGGACAGGGCTGAATTGCACGCGCTGATCACCGACGGCAAGGCAGAGGAAGCGCGGGCATTGGCGGTAACGCATTTTGAGGCAATGCTGGCGACCCATGGCTCATCGGATTTGCGCAGTCTGGAAGCCGGGAAGCTGCTTGCCATGGTGTTGCGACGCAGTGAACGCCATACGGAGGCCTTGGCGCTTTATGAGCAACTCTATGCCGCGCAAACACGAGCAGAGAGCGCCAACCTGGAGCAACAGATAAAGCTCCTGAGCGAGATGATCGGGATGTATCTGCAAGCAGACCAACTGGACCCGGCCATTGGGTCAGCCCGAGAAAAACTCGCCTTGCGCGAAGCGGCGTTGGGACCGGGCAGCACGGTGTTGCTGGGGGATTTGCTTACGCTGGCGGACCTCTACCGGCAGCGCGGGGACTACGCTGCGGCCCGTGCGGAACTCGAACGGGGCATGCACATTATCGACGGCGATCACCACCGACATATCCGCATGCGCAATCACCTCTACTTCACCCTGTTACACATTGAACAGGAAGAAGCAGCCGCAATTGAGGCTGAAAAACGGGGAGAAGAGGCCCCGACGCCCAACCGCCAGATCCCCATCGTACCCGGCCCCCTCATGATCGGGTCTATTTAATCTCTTCAACGGGCGGCAGCCAGTCTTCCGGCGGAATGGCGTGGGCCATGAGGGTATACAGAATATTCTGGATGCGCTCTTCATGCAGAATCTTCCCGAGCGTATCAAGGAATTCCGTTTCATCGCGGCACTCGGCGAAGGTGCCTTCGCTGTCCATGAGGAAAAGTTGCAGCGGATAGAGTACGTCGATGGAATGGCGCACCCGCGCCACGAAATAGGCATAGTCCAGAAAACAGGGGCAGGTCAGGCTGAAGGTGTGCGAAAGGCTGCGCCCCATGGTCTTGGAATGCACCCGACCGATGACGCGCTTGTTAGTGTGCCAGGTTATCCACTCCGCCTGTTTACACAATATGGCGTGGGGCGATATGATGGGCGCGTTGGGCAAGGTCTCAGGCCACAACACCGGAATATCACCCTTCGCTGATGTCGAATTTTGTTCATTCATAACAACACGCCTTCCCCTTTGGTTATATATATATGCCGGTTGTTCTGGCAAGCAATTTGTAGTAGCCTCCCCCCGGATCAACAAGCTTTGCTACGCCAAATTAAATCGACGCCTTAGACGGTCTGTGAAAATTGTTTGAAGTGCGCCTTCTGGCGCAGGTAGGCATCAAAGACCATGCAAATGTTGCGGATGAAGGCCTGGCCGAGGGGCAGTACGCGCAGGGCGTTTTCCTCGCGAACCAGAAAACCTTCGTCATAGAAAGGCTGCAAGTCCACTTCCTCCTGGGCGAAGTAGTCGTCGTAGCGCACACCGAAATCCTGCTCAAGTTGCTGCAGGTCGAGGTAGAAATTACACATCAACTGCCGAATTAGCCAGCGCCGGACGGTGTCGTCTTCGGTCAAAGTAGTCCCGGCATGCGTGGGGAAGCGTCCGGCGTCCAGGGCTTTATAGTACATTACCGGCCGTTTCTGGTTCTGCATATAGCAGCCGCCGATCTCCCCGATGGCCGAAACGCCAAAGCCGATCATATCGGCGGCGGGCACGACGGTGTAGCCCATGAAATTGCGGTGTAGACGGCGTTCGTCCATGGCGATGGCGAGTTCGTCGGTGGGCAGGGCGAAGTGGTCCATGCCGATGGCGCGGTACCCCGCTTCGATGAAGAGGCGGCGAGCGATGGAGAAAAGGGCGTATTTCTCTGGCCCCGTGGGCAGCGCCTGGCCTTCGAGGCGACGTTGATGCTTGATGGCCTGTGGCAAGTGCGCGTAGCTGTAGACCGCCAGGCGGTCCGGGCGCATGTCGATCACACTGCGCACAGTCTTTTCCCAGCTCGCCAGTTCCTGGGTGGGCAGCCCGTAGATCAGGTCCATGTTGATGCCTGAAAAGCCTAGATGCCGACAGCGCTGGTACATCAGCCCGGTCTCCGCCTCGGTCTGGTTTCGGTTGACCACCTGCTGCACTTTCGGGTCGAGGTCTTGCACGCCCATGCTGATGCGGTTGAAGCCGAGAG
>SKJD01000365.1 GCA_007116095.1 Candidatus Hydrogenedentota bacterium | reverse complement strand
TTCCAGTGGGCCGCGCAGATCGGTATTGAGGAGACCTACCGCAAGCAGCGCCTGCTCTCCGAGCGTTTCCGGAACCACCCGAACATCAAGTTTGGCCGACACGACCCGAAGACCTCGTTCATCGAGGGCCTGATCGCCCGGGCGGACCGGCGGGCGGCGGACCTGATCGAGGCGGCCTGGCGGCATGGCGCGCGCCTGGAGACCTGGGACGAGCATGTGGACTTCGGCGCCTGGGAACAGGCCATTGCCGACTGCAACTTTGACGTGGACTTTCAGTTCCGCGAGCGGAAGCTGGACGAGCGCCTGCCCTGGGACCATGTCGACATCCTCATTGACAAGAAATGGCTTCAAGAGGACTGGCAGCGGGCAATGGAGCTGAAATACGCCCTGGACTGCCGCGCCGGCAAGTGCCATCTTTGCGGCGTGATCTACCGCGAGCGCGAGCTCTGCAAGCACATGATCAAGAACCAGAAAAAGGGGCACAAGGAAGAGGAAGATACCTGGGAGGGCATCCCGGAGAAGATCACCGAACAACCCGCTCCCGTGCAGCGCCTGCGTTTCCGCATCGGCCGCGGCGGCGAGGGCCGACTGCTGTCGCATCTCGAGCTGAAGGAAGTCTGGATTCGCGCTCTGCGCCGTGCCCGCGCGCCTCTGGCCTATTCCCAGGGCTTCCACGCCCAGCCGAAGGTTACCTTCGCCACGGCGCAGCCCCTGGGCGAAGAAAGCACCGGCGACTATATGGACGCCATGCTGAAGGAAACGGTCGACCCCGAGGTGCTGCTGGAAAAACTCAAGGCGGTGCTGCCGGTGGACTTCCGTGTCTATGGCGTGACGGAAACAGCGCTGCGGGGCGATTCGCTCATGAGCCTGGTGGATGGCTTCCGCTATACGATCCTGGCCGAGGCCGACGCGGATTTACCGGAGAAGGTGCGGGCCCTGGAGGCAGCCGAAGAGATTCTGGTCGAGCGGAAGATGAAGGTGAAGAACAAGAACCGCAAGCGCGGTCGCGGTCGGGGACGCAGCAAGGAAAGCGTCGAGATCGACATTCGCCCGATGATCACCCGGCTGGAGGTCGTCGCGGAACAGCCGGGGCAATACGAGATCGCCTTCGACACCGCCACCGACGACGGACGCATGGCCAAGCCGAAGGACCTGCTTCCCCTGCTCGACCTGAACCCCGACACCACCCGCGTCATCAAGCGCGCCACGCTCCTCCGCAGTGAGACGCCCGAGCTCGTCGCGGTCGGCTGATAACGCAGATACAACCATCAAAGCCACCCCCGGGGCAGTACCTGGCCGCAACGTCAGACGCTGACCCGGTTTTTTTTACAAAAACCCTTCCCAGGCAATGCCTTGAGGCGGCGACCCCCGAAAAATAAGCGCAAAAGTTGAAGACAATTGTTGCACACTATTATTTGAATTCAATGGTTGACATTGTGCATAATAGGCTTGTGTTATCTAGTGCAGTTGAGCAAAGTTTTTTATACGCAGCAGGAGATTCAGGCGCCATTTCAGTCACCGCATAAAAATAATTCAGAACAGTGTAGAACACGGAACTAAGTATGATTATCAGGTATAATTACTCGTGATGTGCAGATTTGACAGCTTAAACCGTATTGGGGATATCGAGGCAAGCTAACAGGGGCTGTGATGGGGCATTTAATATGTTCTGTCTCCCAAATTTAGCGGTTGAATAAATGACAGTTCCACTTGAATACATAAAATATATTCTGGATGCCCTTCATGAACCTGCACTGATTCTGGAGCCAAGTCTACAGCCAGTGATGTTCAATCCGGCCTTTACACGAATGTTTGGGAGCGCACTGAACGGCGCGAGTGGCAATTTGCTCGCAAGCGTTAATTGCGAACCCAGCCTGGAAACGCTTATTGCGCCTGTTATGGCGTCTGGGGGGGAAGTAGATGGCGCCGAAACTGTTTATACCTCGCCAATAGGTCAACGTATCTTCCTTATGGTGTATGCACGACGAATTCGCACGACGGATTTGCCCGAGATGATTCTTGTCGAACTGAAGAACATCAGCAGGGAGCACGAGGACGAACACCATATCCAGGAATTGAACAAGGCACACCGAACGCGTGTAAACAAGATAAAGGGTCATAACACAGAACTTGAATCCTACAGCCATACCGTGGCGCATAACTTGCGGACTCCGTTGCGCTTCATGAATCGCATATCCCATTTGTTGCTGCAAAATCCTGACGCCAACCTATCAGAGAGCGCCATCCAGCAATTGAACATGATCCTGAATACGACCAATGAAATGGCGAAGCTGATTGAGAGCCTGATGTTGTTCTCGCAGGCCCACCAAATTCCGCTTAAAAAGCGCCGCATTGACCTGAAAGCGCTTTTTCAGGAGGCGGCAAATGAGCTATTGCAAGAGCAAGCAGGTTGCAAAGTCAATATTGACATCCATTTTCTGGCGCCGTGCAAGGGCGACCGATTGCTCCTGAAAGAGGTCGCATTAAACCTGCTGGAGAATGCCATCAAGTTCACGTATAAGCAAAAAGACGCACGAATTGTGATCGGATGTACGGATTCAACCTTGGAAAATGTTTACTTTATTCAAGACAATGGTGTAGGGTTTAATCAAGAAAAAATGGACGATTTGTTCGTTCCTTTTCATCGGCTTCAAAATGCGACCGACTTCAATGGGTTGGGAATAGGCTTGGCGCTTGTAAAGCGCATTATCGAGCGGCATGGCGGCCAGATTTGGGCGGAATCCCATATCAACAAGGGCGCAACGTTCTACTTTACATTAGGTAATGGGATACTGACATAGTACACCATACAGCAAAAGGCCTGCAAAACATGACAAGAAATCAAAAAATTAAAATTCTTGTCATTGATGACGACCAGAAGCTCCTACGGGATGTCCGGGCGCATCTCGATAAGTTGGGTTATGAGGTTTCCACCGTGGATGATGGCGTTTCGGGGTTGAAACGCATGAAATCCTTTTATCCCGATCTTATCGTGCTTGATGTCAACTTTCCCAATGACAATGGTTCGAGGCGGCAGTCGCTTGACGGGGTGGAAGTGCTGCGAAGAATACGTGAGTCAAGCACTGTCCCGGTTCTTATGCTGAGCATCACAACGATTTCCACCATGAAAATAATGGCGCTTAGTATTGGGGCGGACGATTATGTGTCCAAACCTTTTGATCTACAAGAACTCAGTGCGCGAATCGAATCAATTTTGCGGCGCACCAACCAGAACATACCCAATACACAGGTGCTGCGTTTTCAACGATTGTGTCTGGACCCGGGAGAACGCCGTGTCTGGAAAGACGATCAGCCTATCGAGCTCACAGGAATTGAGTTCGACATACTCTACACACTGGCCCGAAAGCCAGAGCACGTGTTCACCCGCGATTATCTCCTTGAACATGCCTGGAAAGACAGCAGCTTCGTTGTACCCAAAGCTGTGGACGTTCATATCGGGCACATTCGCAAAAAGATAGAAGACCATCCAAGCAGCCCTACCTTTATCATAACCGTGCGCAGTGTCGGGTATCGCTTCGAAGACGTGGCTTTGTAGCCCCTCGTTTTCTGCGCTGTGTGGGGTGTAGATCTGGGAATCCACCAACACGTCATGCCTGCGCAGGCAGGAAACCAGTTCTTCGACTGCAGTATGATCACGGATGATTATAACAAAGTTATCGGATATTGTTGCTCCGAAGGAGCTGAGCTAAATACAGCCCAGGGTTGGACTTGGCCGCAAGGGCAAGGCCTACCCTGGGTAAGAGATACCACCACCTCCGCTACGCTGAAAGCGTTGCCTAATCTGCTGGCGCCCCATAAGGGAGCAATCGTTAGGGGGAGATACGCCGAGCTATTCATCCGTGACCGCTCCGCGGTCGGGTGGTGGATATGGTCGAGGTAGTAGACGTTCAAACGTGCCTGGTTCCCTGCCTTCG
>SKJD01000173.1 GCA_007116095.1 Candidatus Hydrogenedentota bacterium | reverse complement strand
GCGCTGCCCACCAGGTTCTGGGTCTGCTGAATGTCGCTGATGAGGCGGCTGATGATCTCGCCCGACTTCGTGCGGCTGAAGAAAGAGGTGGACATCCGCAGGATGTTGTAGTACAGGTCGCAGCGCAGATCAAAGACGGATCGGTTGCCCGCTTTCGCCGCAAAATAATGCCGTACAAAGACCCAGGGGCCGTATAGGGTCACCAGCAACAACATCATCCCGCCCAGGTAAAAGAGTAATTCCGCCCACTTCTCCTCCGGCGTCATTTCCGCGCTGAGGAAAACATCGTCGATGAGATACGCCGTGATCAGCGGGATCATCAACGGGAGCGTGAACTTGACGATGCCGCCAATGACCGCCAGGACGAGGTAGTGGGTGTAGGGCTTGACATAGCCTAAAAAGCGGATGAATTTGTTGCGTTCCTGCTGCATCTTGTTACTCTGATTACCCTGAAAGGTGACATGCCCCGCACGACACGTAGTGCGTCCGGATTGCGGAGTCGACGTGCGGAAGGAGGCCGGCGCGCCCGGGGCGGCGCAGGGCATGGAACGTGGGTTGCCAGGCCGGCGGCATGGCCAGCCCTACTGTCAGTGTAGCAAAAGCCCGCGTTGCTTGTGAAACGAGACCACTTATCTCTTTATTGATCCGCAAATGCACACGAATACACGCGAATGGGTGCTGCGGTGTATCTACCCACAGGTTGCGCAGATTTGTACGAATTATTGGCGTGACATATTGCACTGTTTTACCACGGAAGAGGCCGGAGGTACGGACACAAACCGTTTTAACGCAGTGATCCCGGGGTGGCGGCCTGCGGGCGTGCCGCCCTACGGCCTTACCCCGCGCTACAAGCTGGAATCCCTTCGGGATTGGTTACAGCCATGGGCGTTGTCTGACGATTGTTCCTTAGGCAGAAAACAACAATACAGCACACCCAACATTGCGCCAACACACATTCCTTCTGCGTCTCTGCGTTAAAAAAATCGGCGTCAATCGGCGTCATCTGTGGATAAAAGTAGTTCATGTGTGCAACCCCAGCCGCGCTGCTGTGCCGCTGTGTTCAATTTGAGCCGGTATGGATTCTGAATTTTAGAAATTTGACTTATCAGCTTCCACCGGGTAGGGTGTATCTCGTGTGAAACGGGCTTATGGTGCGTTCCGACTGCTTTTGGACAGTGGGTGGAGCGATGCGGAGGGCAAAGAAAGCGCCAGATAAGCGGAAACTGACCTTGGGACGTGTCACGGCCTTTAAGTCAGTGCTGTTGCCTGTCGGACAATGTTTGCCATCCATCCGTGCTTCAGGGAATCACGAAGGCGGAGAGTGGCGTGCATGGCTTGGCCGGCAGCAAGGGTAATGTAAAGTAGGGGGGACATGGTGTTACCCCTACATAACACAGGGGATAAGACCATGGATGTGTTTACGACTATTGTTCCTTTTGCCGGTGTGTTTTCATTGGGGGTGATGTTCGCGGTATTGGGGGCGGTGAAGTTGCGGCTGGTGGAAATCTTGCAGGTGGACGACGCACAATACGGGCGACTCATCTCCACGCTCATGTTTGCAAGCATGATCGCCGTCCTCATCATCGGGCCGCTGCAAGACGCGGTTGGCTACATGCCCATCGGGATAGTGGGCTTCCTGGCGGGCGGCGTTTGTCTGCTCGTCCTGGCCAGCGCCAAAACCTATACTGTTGCCTTGGTGGCCTGCGCGGCGCTCGGGGTAGGGGCCATGTGCGTCAATACCATCGGCAACACACTCGGGCCGGCGATTCTCTTTGACGGCCAGAATCCAGCCCTGGCGCAAAACTTGCTCAATGTCTTCTTCGGGCTTGGCGGTTTTCTCACACCCATCTTCATAGGCAAGTTCGCGGATAAGCTCGGCTACCAAAAAACAGTTAGCATGATTGGCGCATTGATAATTGTCTTTATTGTTTTTGTGCTGCTGGCGGACTTCCCGCAGGCCGAGGGTGAGTTTGAATTAACGGCATCGATGGGCCTGTTGGCCACGGGGGCCGTCTTGTTTGGTGGCTTGTCCTTGTTCTGCTATATTGGCCTGGAAGTTTCAATGGCCGGTTTTGTGAGCACCTACCTCAAAGGCCAGGAACTCTCGGATGAAGAAGCGAATAAAGGCCTGGCGGGCTTCTGGATTGCCCTTATCGCCGGACGCCTTATTGCCGCCTTCCTCCTTTGGATAACCGCGCTGAATGTCGTGTACCATGCGCCAATCATTCCCTTGTTGGGGGTTGCCGCGGTAGTCGTGATTTATATGATGGTGGTGGCGGAAACGCCGAAAGCCGGGGTCGTGGGCGTCGTGCTGACCGGGCTGGTCCTGGGTCCCATCTTCCCGACGGTAGTCGGCGTGACCTTCCTCAAGGCCGCAGCGATGGAATCGGGTACGGCCGGTAGTGTTTTCGGCTGGATTTTCGCCATTGGTCTGCTCGGCGGCACGCTTGTCCCGATGCTCATCGGCAAACTATCCGCGGAAGGCAGTATCCGCCAGAGCATGAAAGCCGCCGTGGTTGTCGCGGTGGTCTTTGTGATCTTCAGCACCATTCTTTGGCTTGGGGTTCCCATTGCTGATCCAGAGGTCATGGAAGATGTCGTCGCAATGCAGTTGAATCGTTGATTTTTTAACACACCAATTCTCTTGATCTATGGGCGCTCTCCAGCGTACGGGAGAGCGCCCTTTTCCTGAGTACCAGTCCCAGTTTTGTTGCGTGTCGAATATTTGTCGAATATTTGTTGTTCTTTGTGGTATCCTAACGAAAACCTGGAGAATTCGGCTATATGCGCATCGCCATCGTGGGTACCGGCATTTCCGGAATGACCGCAGCCTGGTTGCTGCATTCCCAACACGACATCACCGTTTTTGAGGCCAACGACTACGTCGGCGGCCACACGCACACCGTGCCGGTGACGCTGGGAGAGCGCAGCTACGCAGTGGACACGGGGTTCATCGTCTACAACGACTGGACCTACCCCAACTTCATACGCTTGATGGAAACACTTGGAGTCGCGAGTCGTCCCACGGAGATGAGCTTCAGTGTCTCGTGTGAACAGTCAGGCATCGAGTACGCCGGGACTTCCCTGAGCACCCTCTTCGCGCAACGCCGCAACCTGCTCAATCCCACCCATTGGCGCATGCTCTATGACATCGCCCGCTTTTTTCGGGAGGCCAAGTCAGGCCTGGCTTCGGAAAGCCTGCAAGGCAGTCTCGGCGAGCTCCTGGCCATCGGGGGCTATGGCGCCGCCTTCCGGGACCGCTACCTGGCGCCCATGTTGGCGGCGATCTGGTCGGCGGACCCGGCGGATGTCCTGGACTTTCCTGCGCACACGTTCCTGGCCTTTTTCAACAACCACGGGCTATTGAATTACTACCACCGCCCCCAGTGGCGCGTGATTCAGGGCGGCTCCAGCGCCTACATAGAAAAGCTCACCGCGCCCTATGCGGACCGTATCCGGATATCGTGTCCGGTAACCGCAATACGGCGGGACGAAGATGGGGTGACCCTGTACAGTAATAGCCACGGGGAAGAGCGTTTCGATCAGGTGGTGCTTGCGCTGCACAGCGATCAGGCGCTGGCCCTCCTCCAGGACCCGAGCGACGCCGAGCGGGAAATCCTCGGGGCGATTCCCTACCAGCGGAACGACGTGGTGTTGCATACCGACGATAGCCTGCTGCCACGGTCCCGGCGCGCCTGGGCAAGCTGGAATTACCGGATTCCGGATGATGAAGCACAGCAACGGGCTACCCTGACCTACAATATGAACCTGCTTCAGGGCATTGAAGCGCCGGAGACCTTTTGCGTGACCTTGAACCAGCGGGAGCGCATCCGGCCCGAATCTATATTGGGTGCATTTGTCTATGACCACCCCTGCTATTCCGAGGCGGCGGTTAAAGCCCAACAACGGCATGGGGAAATCAGCGGCATTCAACATGG
>SKJD01000439.1 GCA_007116095.1 Candidatus Hydrogenedentota bacterium | reverse complement strand
GGCCACGGAAGACGGCTTCGCCCCCGGCCTGGGAAAAACCAGCGTCATGGGCTGAAGGGGCAGGAGTAGCAAAGTCTGCTTTGCTTAATTGAACGAAGCAAGCTTCGCTACTCCAGCGTTCCCTACCGCGCAGGGAACAAGCGCATGAGGGTTTCGGCGAAGATGGCGTGGCCGCGGGCGTCGGGGTGGTTGATGGAGTTGGCCAGGAGCGTAACGTGCGGAATGCCGCGGCGCCACAGGGTCACCCACTCTTCGGCGGCGTCGGCGTAGGCCACGTCATGTTCGGAGGCGATTTCTCGCAGCGCGTGCACGTAAGGCCGTGGATCTGTCAGAGGGCGCAAGGTTTCCACCGGCATCCAGTCCGGTCGCATCAGGTGGGGCGTAATAAACACCACCTCCGCCCCCGCTTCGCGCAACACCTGCAGCATCCAGGCATAATGCGTCTTCACCTGATCTGGAGGCATATTGGAGTCATTCACAAAGTTCACTGTCACCAGGTCCGGGTTCCGGGCGATGACGTCCTGTTGAAAATTGCGTTCGCCGTTGCGCGGGGCGTTCATGTACTGCACACTGTTCGCGCCCGGCCAGGCTGCGGAATGCAGGGTGATGTCGGCTTGTGGGTAACGTTCTTCGAGTTTTCTCAAGAACACATGCTGGTACCAATGTTCCTCTTCCGATTGCACCCCGCCTCCGTTGGTCACGCTGTCGCCCCAGGCGACAATGGTCAGCGCCTCGCCGTTCCGTAGTTTGGCAAGCGTGCGTGGCAGCAAAGTTTCCGCAAAGGGCATGGGACGTGGCGGATAGCTGTCGGAGCCGTAGCCGACCGGAAACAGATGTTCCTGTTGCAGGCTTTCTACGATCCCTGACTGCCAGACATTGCACAGCACCACATCCCCGTCTCCAGGCTCAGGCGGCAACAGGACACCCAACCCGGGCTCGCCCCGCAACAAACGCAAGGCGCCTTGCCCGTTGACCACAATACTGTCCAGACGGCTGGGGCGGAATTCATAGTCCACAAACACCGCCTGGCCCGGGCCGATCCGGCCGCCATCCATGCGTCCAAAAGTGCCCCAGTCCCGATCCGTAAGATAGTCTGCACCGAAGGTAAAGGCCGTTAGCTGGCCTTCATGCGGCTTCACACGCAAGGTTTGATGCAACAGCGCGCCCTTGGCCGTGCACTCCTGGGTGATCAGTTCTTTGAGTTGGTTCCCCCGACGCCACCCACCGGCATTGGGATTGAATGGAATCACGGCGCTGTGGGCTTCATCGCGCACCGCAACCGTTTCCACCGGGGGAATACGGACCCGGACCGGCTCTTCCAACCGGAGTGTACGCTCCCCGGTTTCTATTTGCCCTGGTCCCAATTCAATTTCCCAAGCGCCCACCACACGCGCTGGCATGGCATTGTCGGGGACAGGAATGGCGTTGGCCGTCAGGGCCAACAGTAAACAGAATGTCGTTATCATGGCGATTCACTTCTCAGGTTGCATCCCAAAGCGCGGCTCGTAGCACGCGCATCCATTCATATTATCGGCTTTTGGACGGTGCATCAGCAAGCACCCTCCAAAGATGCCGTAATCCAGGCTGCATCAGGGCCATTCAGCAGCCAGCAAAATCATCACAGGATTTGACACGCTCCGTGTGATAGTGTTTGAATAACGCCAGCAATGAAAGGACAGGCGTGGGGGCGCATGTCCGGGAATTGGTGCAAAAACAAAGCTATTGGTTTATTATTGAAGGCCCGAGGCGCCGGAAAGGGAAGGGGATTACGACCATGCGTGCATTGGTATTGGATGGCGGCGTTGCGTTGAAGGAAGTACCAATGCCCAAACGTGCGCCCGGCGAAGCATTGATTCGCGTGCTTACGGCCGGCATATGCAACACCGACATCGAACTACAAAAAGGCTACATGCATTTCTCTGGCATTCTTGGTCATGAGTTTGTCGGTATGGTGGAGGACTGCGACAATCCCGCGCTGAAAGGCAAGCGGGTGGTAGGCGAGATCAACTGTGTCTGCCACCGTTGCGCCTATTGTCAGATGGAGATGCCCCACCACTGCCTCGATCGCACGGTGCTGGGCATCCAGAACCGCAACGGCGCCTTCGCCGAATACCTGACCCTGCCGGAGGAGAACCTGCACCTCGCCCCCAATTCCATTCGCGATGATGTGGTCGTCTTTGCAGAGCCAACGGCCGCGGCGTTCCGCATCACCGAACAGATTCCGGTGGCAAACAACGATCAGATCGTCGTGCTGGGCGACGGCAAGTTGGGTCAGCTCGTAGCCCAGGTGCTGTGGAACTACAGTAAGAACCTGGTCTGCGTTGGCCGCCATGCCTGGAAACTCGATTTGCTCCGCAGTTCGGGCATCCCCGTTGCTCTCCAATCCGAACCCATCGAGCGTGGCGCGGACATCGTCGTAGACTGCACGGGTTCGCCCGGTGGCTTCCCCCGGGCCCTGGAGCTGGTGCGTCCGGAGGGTACGATAATTCTAAAGACCACCGTCGCCCAACCCACGGCCATTGAACTGAGTATTCCCGTGGTCGATGAAGTCCGGATTCTGGGTTCCCGCTGCGGCCCCTTCCGCCCGGCCTTGGAAGCGTTGACCCTCGGGACCGTGAATGTCACGCCTATGATCACGGAGTCCTATCCCCTGAGTGATGCGGTGCAAGCCTTGAAGCGCGCCGAAGCCCCGGATGTCATGAAGGTGCTGCTGCACATGTGACACATCAGGTCCGTGAGACAACAACACACAGTCATATTGATAGGATGTCAGTGTCCTTATAAACCATCAGCGCTACGCAATGGATGCGAGGTGCTGCGTATAACAAGCAAAAGGGAAGACGCCCGCTGCCGGGGTACTTCGCAAGGAGACCAATCATGAAAGTCGGGATGTTAACGGTACCATTTGCCGATGAGTCACTCGAAGACGTAATGGATTTTGCAGAGAGCGCTTCCATTCCCTGCCTGGAAGTAATTAGCAACCCGGGCAGCAAGCACCTCAACCCGGTTGGTTTCACCAAACGGAAAGCGGAGAAGATGCAGGAGGAGCTGACGAACCGGATGCTTGAAATCACCTCTTTGGCCTACTACACCATCGACCTGACCAACCCCAAGAAGGTGAAATCGGTGCAGAATCACGCCAAGAAGGTAATCGATGCGGCCGCACTGCTTGGCGTGGACACCGTCTGCATGATTCCCGGCTTCGCCACACCTGGCATGACCAAGATGGAGACCATTGAGCAGGTTCTGCCCAAGGCCTTCAAGCCCATCCTCACCCACGCCCGGAAAAAGAACATCCGGATTGCCCTGGAAAACTACTTCATGACCTGCCTCCAGGGGCTCGACACCTTCGAAGCGATGTTTCGCTGTATCCCGGACGAAAACTTTGGGCTCAACTATGATCCCTCGCACCTCTACCACCAGCAATGCGACCACCTCCAGCCCGTGAGCCAGTTCAAGGACCGCATCTTCCATGTACACGCCAAGGACACGCTGGTGGATCAGGCCCAGCGGGCCCACGCCGGTATCTACGGCGACGGCTGGTGGCGCTATGTCATCCCCGGCTTCGGCAACATCAACTGGGGCGAATTCATCTCCCACCTGCGGATGAACGGCTATGACGGCGTCTTGAGCATTGAACATGAAGACGTCTCCCAGGACCGGGAAGAAGGCTTCGTGCGCGGCGCCTGGCATCTGGAGCAGTACTGCTAAGCTCTGGCGATGCTGTAAAACGTTTTGGCAGGTAGTGGACAAAAATAAACGATGTGGACAGGGTGGACGGCGATCAAGCCAATACCCTGTCCACATTTATCTGTGCGCTCAGGCGCCTCCGGCGGGATGCTCCAGCTCCTGATCAAGAAGCTTCGGGCCGAGCTTACGAATCAACAAGAGGCCCAGCGGTGCGGTGTAGACAATGCTGAGCACCGCGACAGAAAGGATCACGTCGCCCCCAGCGATACCGGCGGCGAGCGGCACCGCGCCCAGGGCCGCTTGCACGGTGGCCTTGGGCAGATAGGCAATGACGCAGAAGGCCCGCTCGCGCCAGTTGAGTCGGGAACCCGCGAGAGACAGCATCACCCCTAAAGAACGAAACGTCAGGCCAATGTGGATCAGCAGCAGCCCTTTTAGCCCCGCCTCCCACGCCACGGACAAATCCACCGCCATGCCGATGAGAACAAAGAGCACGATCTCGGCGATGACCCAGACTTTGGCAAGCTTCAGGGCGAGTTCCTGGGCGACGCGCTCCGCCTTCTCCAGAATAATGAAGCCAATCACCATGACCGCCAACAAGGCCGCGAGGTGCGCCAGTTCCCCAACCTCCACCACCAGCAAGGCCGCCATCAGCAGAAGCATCGTCTTTTCCGTGGCGCGAATATACTTGTAGCGCTGCTGGAAATACCACGCCAGGGGAAAGCCGATGATCAGTCCAGCGACGATCCCGCCTATGATGGAGAACGGTATGGAAGCCACGGACAAATAGAGATTCCCGGACTGATCGGCGGCCAGGGCCAGGAAAGCCGAGAAGAAGGTGATGGCGATGACATCATCCACAGATGCCCCCGCCAGCACCAGCGTCGGCACTTCGTTGCGCTTGCCGTGCCCCTTGTCGCGCAGGTCGAGCATGGAGGGAATCACCACCGCCGGGGAAACCGCCGACAGGAGAAACGCGGCCAATGCCGCGACCGGCCAGGCGAAGCCGAAGAGCAGGTGAAAGGCCAAGGTAAGCGCCGATGCTTCCATCAGGCAGGGCACGGCGGCCATAAGCCCGGCGCGCCACCCGATGCGCGCGAGGGTCTGCTTGTGGATACCCAGCCCAGCGCGCAGGAGAATCACAATCAGCGCCAGGGACTTCAGGAAAGGATCCAGGGAAACAACCAGCTCCGGCGCTTCCACCCCGCGCAGGTTCCCCAGCAGTATCCCAAACAACACCATCCCCAAAATACCGGGCAAAGCAAGGCGGGTGAACAGCCGACTGCTCAGCCATCCACCCACCATAAATACGATGATAAAAATATTCAGCGGCATACTACCGAATCATTTCTACTTGGCTTATTGTACGCAAAACTCCGTGAGCTATACGGGCACTTAGCGCTTGAGGATACCGCCACGGCCCTGGCTGAGGAAGATGCCTTGCAGGTTCATATCCAACTCCTCCGGGTTGTCGGAGGCGAGGCGAGCGTCGTCCTTGTCCACCAGGCCTGCCTTGATGAGCTCCACAAGGCTCATGTTGAAGGTCTGCATGCCGATTTCCTTGCCGCCGGCGATGGCGTTCGGAATCTGCTTGAGGTTGTTCTCCTTGATGAGCCCCGCAATACCGGGATTGTTCAGCATGACTTCGACCGACGGCACGCGGCCCTTGCCGTCAATTGACGGGATAAGCCGTTGGGATACGCAAGCATGCAACTGCAATGAAATCTGCGAGCGGACCTGATCATGCTGGTTGCTCGGGAACATATCCAAGATACGGTCAATCGTCAGCATGACGTTGGTGGTGTGCAGCGTGGTAAAAACCAGGTGGCCAGTTTCCGCAGCGGAGATGGCGGCCTGGAAGGTTTCCGCGTCACGCATCTCACCAATCAGGATGATGTCCGGGTCTTCACGCATCATCGCGCGCAAGGCCACATAGAAATTCTGAGTATCGATGGACACTTCCCGCTGGGTGACAATACTCTTCTTGTTCACATGCAGGAATTCGATGGGATCCTCCAGCGTCACGATATGCGTCCGCTTCCGCTCATTGATCCAGTCCACGATCGAAGCCAGCGTTGTAGATTTACCACTACCCGTCGTACCGGTGATCAGGATCAAGCCGCGATTCATGTCCGCGATCCTTTCCAAGACCGGCGGCAGGTTCAGCTCGTCGAACTTAAATATCTTGCTCTTCACATGCCGCATGATGATGCCGACCGAGCCCCGCTGTTTCATACAGTTCACGCGAAAACGACCGAGGCCCGACACATTATGCGCCAGGTCATCGTCGCCATGCTCCAGGAACACTTCTTTCCGCTCCGGCGACATCAATTCATCGAGAAACCCCAAGGTATCTTCATCCGCCAGGTTCTCCGAGTTAAGAAAGCGGATGGTGCCGTCAATACGCACGGCAGGCGGGCTTCCTACATTCAAGTGGATATCGGATGCCCCGTGTTTCACAGCATACGACAAAATTTTGTTTAGTTCCGGCATGATCGATACCTCATAGTACGTGATTGTTTACTTAATCCTGCGGGGCACAAATGAACAGGTTACCACCCCAAGCCCAGCCTCATTTCATTATAGCAAAGCACACCGCAAGCAACAATTTCCAGTGCGAATTTCAAAGAAAAGAATAAGGCAGCCTCTCAGAAATGCTGCAATAATCCAGAGCCAATGAACCGCATCATGGTAGCATGGAGTTATTCCAGGCACAATCCCGTGAAAGGCAAAAAAAAGTCCGGGCTCAGAGACACAGAAGGATCAGGAAAAGGTCGAGGGGCTGGACAACGCCTTTTCCACATTCATGTGCATTGGCGTCCATTCGTGGTCCTTATGCAATGTTTTGTTGCAACCGCGAATAAACGCAAAAGAACGCGAACAACAATTTGAAGCCGGGGGCATGGCGGGAGACCAGAAAATCTTGAATTGTACGCCGGAATATGCGAAGGTATGGGGCGTATTTTCACGTGTTTCGCACGGCGGAATTTCGCCGTACCGTACTCAGCAATCGACGCCAATCAAGAGGGGAAACGAATGAAGTATTTCCATTATAAGCAGTTGCGGTGTATCCCGCTCATTGTACTGGCCTGCCTTGTCGCGGTCGGAATCCCGGGGGGACCTGCCATGGCCGAAAGCATCCCATCCTTTGAGACTGCCCAGCCGGTGTGGCCGGAAGGGCGCAGTGAAGAAATGAACCTGTTTGTCGGGTTCCGGGCGGTCTTCGAGACGCCCGAGGCCGAGTCCGTGGTGCTGCGTATGACCGCCTCGTCCATCTACCGGGTGTGGCTGAACGGCCAGTTCCTCGGGCACGGTCCCGCGCGCGGTCCGCTCGACTACCACCGGGTGGATGAATATGAGATCGCGGGCCTGCTGCAACCCGGTGAAAATGTTGTTGCGGTGGATGTGGCTGGCTACAACGTCAACAGCTATTATCTATTCGACCAGCCGGCCTTTCTACAGGCGGAAGTCGTCGCCGGACCGGTTACCCTGGCGGCCACCGGGCTGGAAGGCCCCCGCGCCATTGAAGGCCAGATTCTGGATGAACGCCAGCAGAAAGTGCAACGCTACAGCTTCCAGCGCACCTTCGTCGAGGACTACGTGCTGAGCGCGGACCACGACGCCTGGCGCGCCACGGCTGACGCGGCCTTTGACGCCGTAGCCCTGGAGACCTTCCCGGCGCTCAACCTGCTGCCACGCCGTGTGCCCTACAGCGATTTCTACATTGTGTCCGCCGTGGAAATGCATTCCCGCGGAACCTTTGATCAGGGCGTCGAGCGCGAAAATCTCTGGCGCGACCGCAGCCTGGTCAACATCAGCCCGGAGTACAAGGGCTTCCACGAGGAAGACCTGGTCTCGGTGTTGTCCACCGAGATGCAAAAGACTGAAATCACCAGCCGCGACGTGACGGAAACGCCCCTGGGAACAGACTGGAGCCACAGTCTGGACACCGGGGAATACCTGCAATACAATCTGGGGCGCAATATCTCCGGTTTCCCCCGCTTCGACATCACCGTGGAGGAACCGACCCGTATTTTCGTCGCCTTTGATGAGACCCTGCGCGGTGAGTACCTCGACTTCCGCCGCATGGCCACGGTCAACGTCATCGCCTATACGCTGGAGCCGGGCAGTTATACGTTGGAAGCCTTTGAGCCGTACACCATGGGCTATATCAAAATCCTGGCGCTTGAAGGCGGCGGTGTTGTGGAGAATGTGGGCATCCGCGCCTTCGAGAATACCGACACCCAGCGCGCCACGTTCCGCGCCTCCGACGGTCGTCTGGAAAAGCTCTACGAAGCCGGACGGCACACCTTCGCCCAGAACGCCACCGACGTCTTCATGGACTGCCCCTCGCGCGAACGCGCCGGCTGGCTCTGTGACTCCTTCTTCACCGCACGCTCGGCGCTGGTGCTCTCCGGCGATACGACGGTCGAGAAGAACTTCGTCGAGTCCTACTACCTGCCGGAAGTCTTCCGCACCCTGCCGGAAGGTATGCTGCCGATGTGCTACCCGGCAGACCACTACAACAGCAACTTCATCCCGAACTGGGCGATGTGGTTTGTGGTGCAACTGGAAGAATACGCCGCCCGCAGCGGCGATACCGAGCTGGTGGCCAACCTGGAAGACCGGGTCATGGCGCTGCTGGACTACTTCGAGCCTTTCGAGAACGAAGACGGCCTGCTGGAAAGTCTGGAGGCCTGGGTCTTCGTGGAATGGTCCGCGGCCAACCAATTCGTCCAGGACGTGAACTATCCCAGCAACATGCTCTATGCGAGTACGCTCAGCACGGCCGCCAAGCTCTATGACAAGCCCGAGTTGGAAGCGAAGGCCGAAGCCATCCGGGAAACCATCCGCGAGCAGTCCTTTGACGGCGAGTTCTTCGTGGACAACGCCATCCGGCACGACGACGGCACGCTGGAAGTCACCCGCAACCGTACGGAAGTTTGCCAGTACTTCGCCTTCTTCTTCGATGTCGCCTCCGTGGAGTCCCATCCGGAATTGTGGCGCAGGTTGCATGAAGACTTCGGCCCGCATCGCACGGATACTGGGGCCTGGGAGGAAGTCCATGTCGCCAACTCCTTCATTGGCAACATGGTGCGTGTCGAGCTACTTTCCGAAGCCGGCAAGAGCAACCAGATTCTGGAAGAGTCGGTGGACTACCTCATGTACATGGTGGAACGCACCAACACGCTGTGGGAAAATGTGCATGACCATGCCAGCCTGAACCACGGCTTCGCCTCGCACATCGTCGTGACCTTGCTGCGCGACATCCTCGGCGCGTACCACATCGATCCGGTGAACCAGGTCCTGCAACTGCGCTTCATTGAGACCGGCCTCGACTGGTGCGAAGCGACCATCCCCTTGGGCGATGAGCTCATCTCATTGCGCTGGACCTCCGACGGCGAGACGATCACCTATGATCTGGATTTGCCCGCAGGCTTCACCGTGGAAATGGTGGAACATGAAAACGCCATGCCCGCCGTGGAAGGCGCCTATACGCGCTAAGCCCATGGCCTGAAAAAAGCAACATAACCGCCTGCCAACAAAACAATCCGGTGATGCGATTCGGACAGCCCGACACGCACCACCGGATTTTTTTATGTGTTGTAGGGTAAGTGAGGCAGCAGAATGTCCACAGCGTCCACCATGTCCACCAGGCTCTCCCAGAAGGCATGGGGCTTGGCGCTACGCAAACCGGGTAAGGGTCACCTGCTCGGCAAGGCGGTCTACTTCCGCCGGGGCGAAATGGCCGATGTCCCAGCACATGGCGTTGGCGGCGCCGGCGGCGATGCCCCGGCGGGTGATCGTCTCGAGGTCCTCGTCTTGCATCAGGCCAATGGCGAAACCGGCAACCAGCGCATCGCCGGAGCCTACGGCGTTGATTTCCTTGATTTCGGGCGAACGGGCGTGAAAACAGTCGCCTTCCTCCGAAACAATGGCCCCGTCCGCCCCAAGAGAAAGCACGACCAGAATTACGCCTGCTTCATGGTATGCTTCAACCGCCTCCAGGTAGTCGGTCATGTGCGTCAGCGGGTGGCCGACCCATTCAGCCGCTTCGTGCAGGTTGGGCTTCACCATATAGGGCTGGGCCTTAACGCCCGCGGCGAACTCCGGGCCGTGCGCATCCAGCACGGTGATCGCGCCGTTTTCCTTGGCGATGGGGATGAGCGTGGCGTAGAGGTCCTGCAAGCGCGGGTCGGGCACGGTGCCGTTTAAGGTGATTACGCGCGCTTTGGTAGCAAGCTCCCGGAACTGGGCGATGAGGTCGTTTTTCTCGGCGGCGCTCACCGCCGGCCCCGGTTCAAACAGGGGCGTCTGACGGTGCGGGCCGGTCTCCAGGACGGTGGTGATGGTGCGGGTCATGCCCGCTACCCAGATCGGATGGCAGGGCACGCCGTCGTCTTCTTCAATCATCTGAACCACATGGTCCCCGGGCGGGCCGCCGACAATCACCATGGCCGCGGTTGGATGGCCCAGCGCCTTGACGGCGCGGGAGACGTTGCTCCCCTTCCCGCCCGGCACACAGCTATAGCGGTCGGCGACATGTTTCTTCCCCAGGGTTACCTGCTCCAGAAAAAGCGTTTTGTCCACACAGGGATTGGGCGTCAAGGTCAATATCACAGCTACAGCATTCCCAGGTTTGGCGTTTAGGCGTTATGCTACCGGCTCAGTAGGCGCTGTTCGGGTCGGCGCCGCCATCTTCGCCACTTTCCAGACGCGTCCAGGCACAGCCCGCCGCACCGATCACACCGGAGTCGCTGCCGAGTCCTGCTGGCACGATTTCGCAGCGCTTGGCGGGTACGGGGAAGGCATTCTCCCGGGCGACCCGCCGCACCGGATCAAACAGTAAGTCCCCAGCGGCGATCATCCCACCACAGAGCACGATCCGCTCCGGGTTCTGAAGGTTGATCAGGCTGGCGATGCCCAGCCCCAGCCAGGTGGCCGTCTCCTCGTGGACCCAACAGGCGAAGGCATCGCCCTTGTTGGCGGCGTCCGTCAGGTCCTTGCCCGTGATATTGTCGGGCTGATCGTGAAATTGCTTGTAGAGTAGGGAGTCCGGATTTTCATCCAGGTGTTCCTGGGCCGTACGGACCATGCCCGTCACCGAGGCGTAGGCCTCCAGGCAACCCAGGCCGCCGCAACCGCAGCGCCGGCCATCCCGCTGCACCTTGAGGTGACCCAGTTCCGCGGCTGTGCCGTCTATCCCCCGGAGCAGCTCGCCAAAGACCACGATCCCGCCGCCGACGCCCGTGCCCAGGGTGAACACCGCCATGCTCTGGGTTCCCTGCCCGGCGCCCAGCCAATACTCGCCGTAACAGGCCACGTTTGCATCGTTGTCCACGAAGCAGGGAATGCTTAGACGCTGGTACATGAGCTGGGCCAGCGGGACATTCTCCCAACCCGGGAGGTTCGGCGGACTGTACACCACACCGGTCTGCCAATTCATCGGCCCCGGCGCGCCAATCCCACAGGCCAGGACATCCGCACGCGCGGTTCCGGTCTCTTTCATCAGATCTTCCACGGCCTCGGCCATGGCGTCCATGACAGCATCCGGTCCCTTATCGGCATTGGAGGGACGGCTGTTCTTGGACAGCACCTTTTTCTCGGTCGAGACCAGGGCCGTCTTGATATTGGTGCCCCCCAAATCAATTCCCACAACCACCTTGCTCATGACTGCTTCCTTTCCAGTTCACTTACATCGGGCGCCGCCCTCGTTGTATGTAGCACAGCGGCATAGGTGCATTTTTATATAGTATTATCTGGAGTAACGAAGCTTGCTTCGTTCATTTCAGCAAAGCGAGCTTTGCTACTCCGGTCTATGGGAGTAACGAGGCTTGCCTCGTTCAATCCAGCAAAGCGAGCTTTGCTACTCCGGTTTCTCAGCAAAGCGAGCTTTGCTACTCCTGAACCTCCGGCAACGGGGCGCCGACGTTTACGTAGTCCAGGGCATTTTGCAGGCGCTCCAGGCAGGCGTCCTTACCCAGCAGCTCGGCCAATTCAAAGAGTCCCGGGCCCACGGACTTGCCGGTGAAGGCCAGGCGCGCGGGGTGGATATAGGCCCCCAGCTTTTCGCCCTGCGCCTCCGCCAAAGCCTCAAAGGCCGCCTTAATCATATCGGCGCTCCAGTCTTCCAACGGCGTAAGCGCATCGATGAGCTGTTGCAGTTTGGTTTCCGCGCCTTCCTTCTGGTACTGCTTCTTCACCGCCTTCGGCTCGTAGCTGTTGATCTCCTTGAAAAAGAAGTCGGCGTATTCGATGATGTTGTTGATGGTCCCGATCTTTTCCTGGCAGATTTCGGTCATCCGCAGCAGCCAGTCTTCCGAGCGCTCCCGGGGATTAAAGCCAGCTTCCTCCAGGACGGGTATGACGCGCTCCATCAAGACCCGCGTGTCCATGAGGCGAATGTGACGACCATTGAGCCAATCCAGCTTTTTGCGGTCGAAGCGGGCGGCGGACTTACCCCAGCGCTTGATGACGAAGGCTTCGAGTAGCTCGTCAATCGTGAACAACTCGCGGTTGGGCTCTTCCGGGGTCCAGCCGAGTAGGGCGACATAGTTGATCAGGGCCTCGGGCAGGTAGCCGTCATTCCGCCAGTCCAGGACATTCGCCCCGTGCAGGCGCTTGCTGTACTTCTTCCCCTTCTCGTCCAGGACCATCGGCAGGTGGGCAAACTCCGGCACGGGATAGCCCAGCGCCTGGAAGAGCATCACGTGGCGGGTGGCGTTGGTCAAGTGATCATCGCCGCGAATCACATGGCTGATCTGCATCTGGCCATCGTCCACCACCACCGCCATATGGAATATCGGGTCCCCGTTCGGCTTCTGGATGACGAAGTCGTCGAATTCCTTGTTCTCACAGCGCACCGTCCCCTGCACCAGGTCATTGACCTCCGTGCTGCCATCAGGCACCTTGAAGCGCACGACATAGGACCGGTCGCCCATGGCCGCGACTTCCTCCGGGCTCAGGTTGCGGCATTTCTGGCTGTAGCGCGGAGGGCGCTTCTCCTGCTGGGCGCGTTCACGCTCGGCTTCCAGTTCCTCGCGGGTGCAAAAACATTTGTAGGCTTTGCCTTCGTCCAGCAGGCGCTGGGTCTCCTGCTGATAGATGGCCTTGCGATCCGACTGGCGATAGGGACCGTAGTCCCCCTTCTGCGGCTCGTCCCCGAAGGGCGGCCCTTCGTCCCAGTCGATGCCCAACCATTGGAAGCCCTCGCACATGGCCTGCACAAAGGACTCGTCCGTCCGCTCGGCGTCGGTATCTTCCAGGCGCAACACAAAGGTCCCGCCATTTTTACGGGCAAAAAGCCAGTTAAACAGGGCTATTTTCGCCGTCCCGATGTGTAAGAAACCCGAAGGGGACGGGGCAATACGGCAACGAATCTGATCCATGGATACTCCTGTAAAGCGTTTCAAAATGATTCCCTCCATAGAATAGCATGCACAGTGCTTGGCAAGCATCTTTCAGCCCGGAATGGCGTCCGGCTGTGGCTGTATCGCGGAAAGGTTGACATTCCAGACGGTAGGAAATACAATATGGTAATTATTGGGGGCAATTTTGGCAATTTTTATGGCCAAATACACAAAACAACAACAATATTTGCTACCTAGTCTGCAGTTTTTGCCCTATACGCCACCCCCGCTACCGCTTTTGCCTGGCGGGGTTGTTCCAGATTAGCACCTATCCGTTACCCACAATAATTCCGGAGTTACGCATGTCCGCCATCAGCACCAAAGTACGAAGTGAGTTGTCCGAACTACAACTGTTGCTGGAAATCAGTGAAATACTCGACCGCAGCATGGATTTGCGCGATGAGCTGGGGCCGGTGCTCAAGTCCATCGCCAAGCACACGGGCATGCTGCGCGGCACGATCACGATGATCAACCGCGAGACCGGGGAACTCTATATCGAGGCGGCGCATGGCCTTTCCGGAGATGAGCTGGAACGTGGGCGCTACAAATCCGGTGAAGGTGTGGTTGGCCAGGTTGTCCAGACCGGCAAACCGATGCTGGTGCCCAAGATTTCGCAGGAACCGCTCTTCCTGAACCGCACCCAATCCCGAAATATGCACAATCGGGACGACATCTCCTTTATCTGCGTCCCGATCAAGATGGAAAGCGCCGTCATTGGCGCCCTGAGCGCCGATCGCCTCTTTGCCGACAATGTGATTCTGGACGAAGACCTGCGCCTGATGACCATTATCGCCTCCATGATCGCCCAGGCCGTGCGCCTGCGTCAGGAGGCCCAAGACGAACGTGACAAATTACTGTTTGAGAATAGCCGCCTGCAAAGTGAGTTGCAGGAGAAGTTCCGCCCGGCGAATATCATCGGGAAGTCCGGCGCGATGCAGTCGGTCTTTGACCT
>SKJD01000224.1 GCA_007116095.1 Candidatus Hydrogenedentota bacterium | reverse complement strand
TGCGCGCAAAGGGTTCGATAAGGTCCTGCGAATACTCGATGCTGCGATCGTACTCTACAAAAATCGTGTGCGGACCCGTCTGGCTGAGGTAGATGGCGCCGGAGGCGTGTACTTCTACACCGGGCGCAAAGGCTTCGCCGTCTTCCGCCATGTCCCAGGTCAGATGCAAGGTCTCGAAGTTCCCTTCCAGCGACACTTTCATCAAGGCCCAGACAATCAGGATGATGGCCGCCAGAATGAGCAAATTGACCTTCACCCATAGGCCGGGGTTCAAGGCATTCTCGTCATGATCCAATGTGCTCACGTAAGGCTTCCTTTCAGGATGGTCGAATTGGGATGATGCTACGTTGGTGATGTCCTACCGCTTCAGCCCACGATGGTGGTGAAGGCCTCGGTTTCCCGGTGGACAAACGCTTCCACGCCGGTCGTCTCGCTGAGGTATGCCTGTATTCGGGGCAGAATCGGCAGTTCCGTGCCGCGGTGCCCGGCGTCGATCACGCAGAGACCGCGTTGCAGGGCGTCCTGCGCGTCGTGGTACTTAACATCGCCAGTGATGTACAGGTCTACATGCTCGGGAATCCTGTTTATTTCGCAGCCGCCCGAACCGCCCAGCACCGCAACGTTGTGGATGGGGGCTCCGGGATTGCCGTAGATGCGCAACGACTCCACTTCCAATTTTCGGCGGACCTCCTCCGCATAGGTCTTCAGAGGCCGCGACTTTTCCAATACCCCGCGCACGCCCAAGGCGATTTCCTGGTCAGTCCCCACCAGCGGAATGACGTCGTAGGCCGGCTCATCGTAGGGATGCGTATCGTACAGCGCGGCAAACACCGCATGCAGCCGTGCCTGGGGCACAATGGTCTCGAAACGGCGCTCGGGTTCTTCGTTCAACTTGCCAATTTCCCCGCTGAAGGGGTCCGCTTCGGAGCCCGGCTTGAACGTACCCACACCGGGGGTACTGAAACTGCACTCGGTATAGTCGCCGATGACGCCGGCTCCAGCTTCGGACAGGGCACTACGCAGCGCGGCCAGATGCGATTCCGGCACAAAGCAGACCAGCTTGTATTTGGCGGCGTGCTCCACGGGAAACAACGGCCCCGTCCTGGATAGTCCCACGGCATCGGCCAGGGCGTGACTCACCCCCCGCGGCGCCAGGTCCAGGTTGGTGTGGGCGACGTAACAGGCGATGTCAGCGCAGACCAGTTCCATGATCAGGTTTTCCTGCAGCCGGTCCGCTCGAAGGGTCTTCAGCGGCTTGAAGATCACGGGATGATGCGCCACGACCATGGTGGCGCATTCACACAGGGCTGTTTCCAGCACAGCCTCGGTGACCGAAAGACAGACAAGCACCCGCGATACAGGTTCATCCGGATCGCCAATTTGCAGGCCCACATTGTCCCACTCATAGGCCAGGGAACGCGGAGCCCAGTTTTCCATCGCCTCCATGACGTCACGCACAAAAACGCTCACCTCAGTTTCCTTCCTTTTTTGTGTCTTGGGGAAATACCCGCATGGTCTTCGGGTATAGGCCTACCTTCGGGAACGTCGATCTCCCATGCGAGGATCAGGCCGCCCATTCCATACTGACAGCGGCGTAGCCCACCACCTGGTCATACATGCCGGTGTGCGCGCCGCTGGTGCGGTAGTCCAGCAACTGCCACTGGGTCGCCTGCCGCTTCAGGGCATAGGCCATCGCCACCACCACGGCGGTCGCGCCACACATCGAGCAAGCGCCCGCCGGGGCCGCCGCACAGAGTGCCTGCATGTCCTGCCGCATCAAAATGTCGAGCGAAGCCCGGTCCAGGCGTTCGGCCTCTTCCTGCGGATGAAAGTGCGACATATCCGTCGAGGCGATCACCAGGTCCTCCTGCGACAGCACCGACGCCAAGTATTCGCCCAGGGCCATGTGCCAGGCGTCGGGATTGCAGCCGAAGAGAATCGGGACAATTGGCGCATCGCCCAGCACCTGCTGGATAAAGGGCAATTGCACTTCCAGGGTATGCTCTTCGAAATGCGCTTCTGATCCCCGCAACAGCCCGGGGCGTTGCAGGTGGGTTTCGATAAAGGCTTCGTCCAGCGGCGCCCGGCCCAACGGCGTCTGCCAGGCGCTGTGCCGGTCGATAATGCCGCCTTCGAAAGCGTGATAATGGGAGCGCCCCAACAGGATCACCCGTTCCGGGCGTTTGCCCCGCACCCGCTGGTAGGCGTGCGCCGCCGTCGGCCCGGAATAGGGATAGCCCGCATGCGGCGCCACCAGGGCCGCGACCTGATCGGGCGCCGGCTCCACGGCGGCCTCGGCCTCCGCAAAACAGGCCGCCAGGCTTTGCGTCAACTGCGTGGCCGACGCCGGGTAAAAGCGCCCGGCCACTTCAGGTGCTCTGTCCGCTATTGCCATATCATATCACCTCAAACTTGTCCCGCTGTTCTGCCCGCATCTGTAAAAAGTGTAACAATCCGACATGAAAACATCAAACAAATCCGCCTTCGACGCCCCTACAACGCCTTCCTGTCTACTGCGTTCACCTCGTCCACCCTGTCCATCGTCTCGACATGGACAGTCCCAAGGTGTATCCTTTACAATGCAACCCATGGGTTCGGCTTTTTCAGCATTGGAACTTTGTCGGCCCCCGGGGGGATCCAAGGCACTGTAAACCGAAGAAAATTCACTAGACAAAGGAAACATGAACACATGAAATTGCTTATTGGTTGTACGATTACCCTACTGTTGGGATCGCTCGCGTTCGTGCCGGGGCTGGGCACTGCCCAGGCGGATGCGGACAGCCCACCACCAGGCCAGCCGACCGGGCTGCTGCTCGATCTGAATGCCGAACCGCTGGGCGTGGAAAATACCCAGCCGCGTTTGAGCTGGATTGTGAATGACGCGGGGCAGAATGAAGTCCAGACCGCCTACCAGGTGCTGGTCGCAGACAGCCTCGATGCGCTCGCCAACGACGAGGGCAACGTCTGGGATTCGGGCAAGGTCGCCTCGGACGACTCGACCAATGTCCTGTACGACGGCGCGGCCCTGGAGCCGGACAGCATCTATTACTGGAAAGTGCGCACCTGGGACAGCAACGACCAGGCCGGGGCCTATTCCGAGCCGCAGCTCTTTACGTCGGCCCTGAAGGACACCTGGCAGGCCACGCCGATCTGGGGCATTATTGCCGAGCAGGAAGAAGTCGATGAAGACGCGCCCACAACGACCCGCGGCTTCCTTTTCCTGCGGCATGAGTTCCCGGTGCAGGACAAGCCCGTGTACAAGGCCATCGCCCATGTGACGGCGCTCTCTCCGGAAACAGCCGCCCAATATGTGTATCGCCTTTATTTGAACGGCGAATTTGTCGGCTCGGGCCCGGAACGCGGCTTCAACGAGATCAACCGCTACAATACCTATGACCTGACCGACATGCTCCAGCCGGGCGAAGACCACGCCCTGGCCGCGCTGAACTACACCACGATTGACGAGCGCTTCCTCTTCCAGATGCGCATCCTCTATGAAGACGGCGACAGCGACCTGATCGTCTCGAACGGCGACTGGATGGCGCTGGACGGCAACGAAGCGATTGTGGACCAGGGCAACGCCGGCTTTGGCGCCTATTTTCATGCGCCCCGCGAAGGCCTGAACGCCTTGCACTATCCCTTCGGCTGGAAGGAAGTCGGCTTTGACGACAGCGACTGGCACAACGCCGTCGAGAAGGACCCCATCGAGAACCTGCTGGCGTCCAACACCCGCAACACCGAGCTCTATCCACAGGCGCCGGCGCGGATCGTGGAGAAGGCCGAGAACCACTACTTCATCGACTTCGGCCGCAACATTCTCGCCGGTATCCAGTTGGATGTCGTCGGTGAGGCGGGCCAGGAAGTGGAAGTCATGGTCGGCGAGGAACTCCTCGAGCCGGACGCCGTACGCTGGGACATGCGCACGGGCAACACCTACCACGAAGTCTG
>SKJD01000411.1 GCA_007116095.1 Candidatus Hydrogenedentota bacterium | reverse complement strand
TCGACGCTGTAGCGGTGAAAACCGCCGCCGACCTGATCGTAGATGCCGCCGTTGGCCATACGGGTGAGGGTATCCACCGCCATTTCCAACAGCTCCGGCTCATTCCGGGTCAGATGTAGCCGCAAGAGCAGGGATATACTGGCGCTCGGCGGAAATTTCGGCGCGCCGCCAAAGCCGCCGAACTGGGGATCATAACTACCTCGCAGTTGCTCCACGGCCAAGCGCAAAGGCCGGTCATCCAGGCGCTCCACGGCATCGTCTGGACCCGCGCTCTGTTCCGCAATGTGATCCGTGATGATGCGGGCTGTCTTCACAACCTCTTCGCGTTGCTCCGCCCATAGCTTAATGATATGCCGCAGGAGCTTGGGGAAACCGGGCAGACCATGGCGGTCTGTCGGGGGAAAGTACGTGCCGCAGTAGAAAGGCTCCAGCTCGGGCGTCAGAAACACGCTCATCGGCCAGCCCCCGCGTCCGGTCTGGGCAACAGTGGCGGCCATGTAAATGTCATCCAGGTCGGGGCGTTCCTCCCGGTCCACCTTGATGTTCACAAAATGTTCGTTCAGTATCGCCGCAATAGCTTCATCCTCGAAGGATTCATGCGCCATCACATGGCACCAATGGCAGGCGGAGTAGCCAATGGACAAAAAAATGGGCTTTTGTTCTTGACGGGCTTTTTCCAGCGCCGCTTCGCCCCAAGGATACCAGGCTACGGGGTTATGGGTGTGTTGGAGCAAATAAGGGCTGGTTTCGTGGCGCAATGCATTGGTGACAGCCGTTTCAGCGTGCTTGTCATGTGTGCGGGAAGAGTCTTGCATGCTGTGCTCCGGTATACCTCCCCAGGCGGGGCGGGTTGGGTCTGGAAATGCTCATTTTTACTGTCCGACGCCGGCTTTCATACAGCCGCATCGCCATGGTAAGTAACGAGAAGTTGAGAAAGAGACATTCCAGGCAGGTAAAGAAATTCCGGAAAAACTTGCAAGTACCTGTTTACATGGTATAAAACAGGGGCGAAGCCGCAGCAGGAGGGAAGGGGAGGGAGGAAGTGTGAGGGGTGCCTGCCACGGCTCCGCAAGGGGTATGGGGTATTGGGTATAGCTCTATGTTCCAACCGGTGGGTAGGGGTTTGAGGGAACCCTTACTTGCCGGGATTGGACGTTGTTCTCATCGTCGCTGGTAAAACGTAATCGCGCCTTTTCGGGTTGACATTGCGTTGTACCGCCTTACGGGTGTATTCAACTGTCGTTTGGGTCGTCTCTGCCAGTATAACGACGGCCAGTGAGATATGGCTTACAGGGAAAACCCTGCTTGCATCCATACTGCCTTTATGCGCACTGCGCTTCCGACCGTTTCTACCGCTTCAACTTTCACCAATATGACCCGCCGTCATCGCCACCAGGTTTCAGGAGCTACGCTCCTTTTCCTTCTCCGGCTTCACCACCACCCTGTCAAACAAATTGTACCTTATATATTCATTCTTGTGGGTATTTAATGTCATTTTTCGAAAAAAAGTTTCACATGGTACCGTGCATGGTCTCAGGAGACCGTTTGGTCTTTAATAGCAAGGAACACCCTGTAAAGCCCCTTTATGCCCCCAAGCGCAGCAGTGTGTGCTATCAGCGCCACCTCCTCAAAGGGGCGAATGCTTGCAGGTATGGGACAGGGCGGTATACACTTCGATCATGCGCAATGGGTGCGCGGATGTAACGGGGGGCGCCAATCCTTGCGGTCGTCTGGAGCCTTTCCCCCGCCCGCAGGCCCAGGCTCCGCGCCAGCGCCATAAAACGACACAGAAAGGGGTCTCCATGAACGCCGATATTGTTAAATTGTTTCAAACACCCACCAACGCCTACCGCGCCAAGCCGTTCTGGTCCTGGAATGGCCAGCTAGAGAAGGAGGAATTGCTCCGCCAGGTGCATGTTATCAAGGAGATGGGCTTTGGGGGCTATTTTATGCACTCCCGCACCGGCCTGGCGACGGAATACCTGGGCAAGGAGTGGTTTGAGCTCATCAATGCCTGCGCCGATGAAGGCGAAAAGCTGGCGATGGAATCGTGGCTCTACGACGAGGACCGCTGGCCGAGCGGGACCGCCGGCGGCATGGTAACCCAGGACCCCCAATACCGCCTGCATTTCATCCGCTGCACGGTGCAGCCCGGTACGGAATTTTCCTGGGACGATAGCGTAATCAAGGCCTACGCCGGGGAGGTGGACGGCTTTAACTACAGCCAACTCCAGGAAGTAAACCGCGATATCCCCGTCACCGACTACGATTTCAAGACCGTGGTCAGTTTTCGCATTGAGCAGATGCAGGAATCGAGCTTTTACAACGGCGCGACTTACGCCGATCTGATGAATGCGGAGACGACCCAGCGCTTCATCGAAATCACCCACGAAGCCTACAAAAAAGAGTGCGGTGACCGTATTGGCAACAGCATCCTGGGCATCTTTACCGACGAACCGCATCGCGGCGCGTTGATGGACGGCTTCTCGATGGCGACGGAGGAGGCGCACTGGATTTCGCCCTGGACACCCAAGCTGCCGGAGTATTTCCAGGCGCGCTTCGGCTATGACCTGCTCGCGTGCCTGCCGGAGCTCTTTCTCTTCCCGGAAGGCCAGCGCGTATCGCAGGTGAAATGGCACTATGTCGAACTGCTGCAACAGCTTTTCCTGGAAAACTGGGCGAAACCCTGTGACAAGTGGTGCCGCGACAATGGGCTCATCCTCACCGGGCATATCCTGCACGAGGACAGCCTGACGGCGCAGACTGCGATGTGCGGTTCGGTGATGCGCTACTACGAGCACATGGAGTATCCCGGCATCGACCTGCTGACCGAGGGCAACCGCTGCTACTGGGTGGCGAAGCAGCTACAATCCGCCGCACGGCAGGTTGGGCGGGACTGGCTTCTCTCGGAGCTGGACGGCTGCACCGGCTGGCAGATGTCCTTCGAGGGGCACAAGGCAATCGGAGACTGGCAGGCGCTCTTCGGGATCAATCTCCGCTGCCCGCACCTCTCCTGGTACACAATGCAGGGCGAGGCCAAGCGCGATTTCCCGGCGAGCATCTTCCACCAGTCCGCATGGTGGCGGGAATACGAACACCTGGAAAGCTACTACGCCCGGATTCACGTGTTGATGATGCAGGGCAAGCCGGAATGCGACGTGCTGGTGCTGAATCCCATCGAGAGCCTGTGGTGCCAGATTTATCCCGGCTGGTCGCGCTGGTTGAGCGCGCAGCATGCGGACATTAAGCGCATCGAAAAGAATTACGTAGACCTCTTCCACTGTCTAATGGGCGCACAGATCGACTTCGACTACGGCGACGAGGACATGCTCCTGCGTATGGGCAGCCTGGACAGCGAGGCCGATGCCCCAAGGTTACGCCTGGGCAAGCAATCCTACAAGGCGGTGGTCGTCAGCGGCATGACCACCATCCGCGCCACGACACTGGCGCTGCTGGAGCAATTCGCGCAGGCCGGCGGTACGGTAATTTTCGCGGGCGACGCTCCGGCCTATGTCGATGCGCTGACCTCGGAGCGCGCCAAGGAACTGGAAACCGAGACCATACAGGTGGGCGCGCCGGATGAAGCGCTGGTCACGGAACTGAAGGTCTCGGCTGCACCACTGGTATCGGCCCTGCGCAAAGACGGCGTACACCAGACGGAGGTCTTCACCCAAGTCCGTCGGGACGGCGACAAGAGCATCGTCATGGCGATCAATACCAACCGCGAAAACTGGCATCACGACACGATCCTGCGCTTCCACGGCGAAGGCCATGTACAGGAGTGGGACTGCGTCACGGGCGAACGCTTTGCCGTGAAAGCGCATCAATTTGAGAGCCACCTGGACATCGTGGTGGACTTTCCGCCAGTGGGCGAAAAGCTCTATGTCATCACGCCGGAGGCGGACAGCAGCCTGCCTGTTCGTCCTGCGCATACCACGCCGACGCTCCACCATCT
>SKJD01000329.1 GCA_007116095.1 Candidatus Hydrogenedentota bacterium | reverse complement strand
GGCACATGCGGCGCATTGCCGCGGATGTCGTGGTGGTGCATGTGCCCAACCCCACGGCGGAGCTGGGCTGGCTGCTGGCCCGTCCCAAGGGCAAGCTCGTCGTGCGCTATCAGAGCGATGTCGTCCGTCAGGCCGCGGCCATGCGGGTCTATGGTCCGTTCCAGCAACGTTTTCTCTCCCAGGCCGCCTGTATCCTGCCCTCCAGCCAGCGCTACCTGGAAACGTCGGCGACCTTGCAACCCTTCAAGGATCGCTGTCGGGTCACTCCATTGGGGATACTCCCGGAAGATTTTGCGCAGCCGGAACCCGCTGCCGTTCAGGACCTGCAAGCACGCTATGGCTCGCCGTTCGTGCTCTATTCCGGGATGCACCGCTATTACAAAGGCCTGCAATACCTGGTGGAGGCCTCGCCGAAGGTGGAGGCGCCAATTGTCATTGCCGGCGAAGGACCCGAGCGACTGGCCTGTTTGGCGCTGGCGGAAAAACTGGGGGTAACTATCCATTTCCCCGGAGCCCTGTCGCAACAGGATCTGGTCAACCACCTCCACGCCTGCGCCGTTTTTGCCTTTCCGTCCTGTGCGCGCAGCGAGGCCTACGGCATCTCCATGCTGGAGGCCCATGCCTGCGGAAAACCCGTCGTCGCGACCACCCTGGGTACGGGGGTAGAGGAAGTCAACCTGGACGGGCTCACGGGCCTGAACGTGCCGCCACGGGACCCCGACGCCCTGGCCGCCGCCCTGAATACGCTGATTCGCAACCCCGAGCAACGTGAGACCCTGGGCCGACAGGCGCAATCACGGGTAGAGAACGAATTTCATGCCGAGCACATTGCCAGAAAAGAATTTGAGATTTATCAGGAAATCTTGTAATGCCCTGGACTGAATTTGCGGTTTATCTCTATTTCCTGACCCTCTCCTATGTCTTGGGCGTGGGGGCCACCGCGCTGGTGCGACGTATGTCGTTGCGTTGGGGCTTCTTCGATCAGCCTGGAGAGCGCAAGGTACACCACACGCCGATGCCCCTGATGGGCGGTGTCGCTATCTTCGCGGTCTTCATGGGGATAATCGGCGTACACCTGCTGGCTTTCTTTCTCATGGGGCGGCTGGGGGACTACTGGCTTCAGGTATACCTGCTGGAAACCCTGGGGCCTTACTGGCATTACAAGCTCATCGGGATCGTGCTGGGCGCCTGCATTATCTTCGTACTGGGCCTGGTGGACGATCTGCTGAGCCTGACGCCGTGGGTAAAGCTCATTGGCCAAATCCTCGCCGCGCTGGCCCTGGTCAGTTTCGGCAACCGCATTGAGGTATTCGTACTCCACAATATCTATCTTTCTGCCGCCGTAACGATACTATGGATACTAATAATTACCAACGCCATGAATTTTCTTGATAACATGGACGGACTTTGTGGCGGTATTTCGGTCATTGCGGCCTTTTCGTTTTTTCTCTGCTTGCAGGGGGGAGACGATCAAATGACCCGGGTGTTGCTGATGATTTTCGCCGGGGCTGTCGGCGGTTTCCTGTACCACAACCTGAACCCGGCGCGCATTTTCATGGGCGACGCCGGCTCCATGTTCAACGGCTTCTTTCTCGCGACCATTGCGGTCATCGGCACCTTCCACATAGAGGGACTGCCCTCGCGGGTGGCCGTGGCCTCGCCGTTGCTGGCGCTGAGCGTACCCATCTTCGACATCATCAGCGTGGTCTATATCCGCTTGCGGAACGGGGAGTCCATCATGAAAGGCGACAAGCGCCATTTCTCCCACCGTCTTGTCGATTTGGGCATGACGCCCGGCCAGGCCGTTTCGTTTATCTTCCTGGTGGGAGCGGTGGTCGGACTAGGCGGTGCCCTGTTGCCGAGACTGGATGTCTATGGCACAGCGATCATCCTGGGGCAAACCATCGGTATTTTCATGTTGATTGTGGTCTTGATGCATGTGGCCAAACGAGGGGAGCAAGGTTAAGTGGCAGCGAGCAAAAAGAAAAAGCAGGCAGGCGCTAAGGTGGCAGTTGGTGAAAACAGGGCCCAACCGAGACCCACCACGGCGCCAGGCAATCTCTGGCCTGATTCTTTCGCTACGCCCAAGCGTACGGCGCAAATCCTGATCATCTTGGCAGCCGTCACCTTTATTTTGCTCGGCCTGGCCATGACGCACAACCTGCTCTGGGTCAAACGCTTGCTGGGCTACGCCATCGGCGTTCCGACCGAAACTTTGCAGATGCTGGACGCCTTCGGCTGGGATATCTTCCTGGTAGCCATCACGCTATTGTGGATGATTGGCGCTGCGCTGATACACCCGTCGGTAGGGCTGGGGCTGTTGATCATCATCCGTCCCTGGCTCGACGGTTACACCTACCCGATGGACAACCTGTATTTCATCTGGGCGATCCTGGCCATCACCGCTTTGTGGAACCTGCGCTTCCTGATGGAGGGCGGTCGCTACCGGGGCCATCTCCCCATACTGGTGCTCCTGGGTTTTCTGCTTACAGCCCTGGCAGTAGCCCCGGCTTCCTACCAGCTCGACAACACCTATATCCGCCTGATCGTCTGGTTTGCATTGGCCTGCCTCTTCTGGACCGTAGTTAACACGACCCGCAGCCGCGCCGCGACCGGGGTGCTTGTTGCCGCCTTTTTGATTTCGCTGGGTATTGAGGCGCTGTACAGTATACTGAACTATTACTACCTGCTGCCCTTCCTGCGGAACGCCCTGGTGCATAGCGCCGAACTACGCATGCAGTACTTCGGCGTAAATGAATTCACCCCCGAACTGGCCCGACGCTTCAACATCAACCGCGCCTTCGGCTCCATGCTTTTCCCGAATGCCCTCGCGGCCTACATGATCCTTGGCATACCCGGCAGCGCGGCCGTCACAGCCTACCTGCTGCGACAATATCGTAAAGTCCGCGGGCAAGGCGCTGAGGCGGCGCCATCACGTTTCAAGCGACATACCCGAGGCTGGGCATTGGGCTTTGGTCTGGGGGGCTGGTTACTCACTTTGCTCTTGCTATTCGTCGTGCAGCAATTCCCCATCATGTACGCCCTGGGCCAGTTGCCCTTTTACCTGCAAGGTGCAATGCCTTTCCTCAATGCCTTGGTACTGGGGGCTATTCCCGGCTTTCTGCTCTTTCGCTACACCTTACAACGGGGCGCTTTTCCCGCACTGCTGCTGACGGCTTGTTGTCTGGCAGGCCTGTCGTTGCTGCTGCAAAGCTGGACCCTGATCATCACCTATTCCCGGGGAGGGCTGCTTGCCCTGTTCGGAGCCGCAGTAATCACCGGCGTCCTATTCTTTATCAAGCACAACAAGGCGCTCGGGACAGCGGCGCTTCGTAGTGCAGCGACGATACTACTCCTGTTGGGCATGGCCGCGAGCGTGGGGGGGATGCTCTACCACACACTGGCCCCCGAATCCGCCACGGCGCAAAGCCCGGCCCGTGACGCCCTCACGCGCATGGATACGCGCAATGTGGTTACGGACCGCGGCACGGACATCAGTCTTCAGGAGCTGGCGGACCCGGCTTCCATGCGCCTGCGATTCACTTATTGGCAAGTGGGGATGCGGATGTTTCAGGACAACCCGATCTCGGGGGTGGGCCTCGGCAACTTTGGTCTAGCATACCCGATATATCAACACCCCACGGATGGCGACGTACGCGAAGCGCACAACAGCTATCTGCAAATATTCAGTGAAAGCGGCCTCGTGGGCGGCCTGTTCTTCGTCGGCTTCTGGGGCGTCGTGCTGTGGGGACTCCTACGTGGCCTGTGGCGCGAGCGGGACCCGCTGCATCACTTGTTACTTGCCGGCGGATTTTGCGGACTGCTGGCCTTCCTGGCGCATGCCCTGATCGACATCAACTTCTCCCATGTCGGGCTGAGCATGCTCAGTATCGCCTGGGCCGGATTGTGGTACGCCTTTGCCAGGCGACATGAAGACATCGAAGCGGGAAGTACTGTTGCCGCCAAGACAGCGTCGCAATCGGCTTCCAGCGGTGCGTATCGCTATATCGCCATACCGGTCCTGCTTTTGACGGCCCTGGTCTTCGGGCTTAGCCTTCGCCCCTACCTTCAGGAACTTGCCATTGCGCGCATGAGCTTCATCAGTGTGAGCGACAAGGCCAACAACGCCTACAATCGCAAATTCCAGATTCTTTCACACTACACCAATGAAGTGGCGCGATACGCGCATACCGGCGAAGGGCAGCGGCCCTACATCATGGTGTCGGATGCGATGTTCCTGGGTATTCCCCTCGAAGACATCGTCAGCCGTGACACCGTCTTCCAGCGCATCCCGGAAACGGGCGGCATACGCCGTTTACCGGAAGGCACTCCGATCCCCCCCGACGCCGTGGTCCGAATCGAGCGCCTGTGGCCGGCCTTCTATGACGCCGTCGAAGCCTTCGAGCGCTACCTGGAATTTCTGGAAAGACAGCACCGCCGCTTCCCGTACAACGCCGACCTGGTCTACAACATCGCGCAGGGTTACGAGCACTTGATCCCGCATGTAGACCTCCCCATGCGTCCGGAACTCAAGGAACGCTACTTGGAGCGCCTGGAATTCTGGGCAACAGAAGCACGGCGCCTCAGTCCCCGCAACAAAGACATGCACATCATGTACGCGAAGATGCTGTGGCATCGGGGCATGCACGCAGCGGACGGGCCGAATATCGAAGATTTACGGCTGTCCATCCGGAGTCAACGCGAGGCGGCTACACTGGCCCCGAACGTGCACAGCTATGTGGAGCGCTACGCCCGGGCCCTGCATCGGATGGCGGCGCAAATGGAAGAACTGGGCTTGGAAGAAGAAGCCCAACGCTATGCCGAGGAGGGTGAGCGCATGTATGAGCGCTTCCGACGCATCACCCAGCTACGCATCGCCGTTGGGCTGATGTAGTCTTTCAGGGCCGCTTACCCTTCATTCAATCATTAATTAGGTTGACTCCCGAAGTCTCGCCAACGTCCTGGCGGACTACCTGACAAGCTCAAAAAAACTGTAATAAAACGAGTATTCCGGGGGTATATACCGTGAACGTTCAGAAAGAAAAACCATGAAAGACAGAATCAGAGAATTACAGCGCTACCTGGTATCTCAGGAATGTGACGCATTTTTCAGTCTGGACCCTTCCAACAATGCCTATCTGACGGGATTTCACGGTACGACATCGGCTGTCATCGTCACCCGGAATGACGCGGCATTTCTCTGCGACTTCCGTTACACCGAACAGGCCCGGCAGCAAGTGGCGGTCTGCGCCATCCATGAGGTGAGCGGCTCCATGGCGCAGCGGGTTGGCGAATTTTTAACCCAATTCGATGCGCGGCAAGTTGGATTCGACCCGAACACCCTCACCGTTAGCCAACTGGAAGGCATCCAGGAGCACTGTAAATCAGCGTTCATTCGGCTCACTGATGCGATGACCCGTCTCCGTATGCTAAAATCGACTCCGGAAATCAACCGGATTCGCGAAGCGGCCGCCTTGGCGGAGCGCGTCATGGACAACCTGCATGCGGCTTGCCGGACGGGAATCTCGGAACGTGAGCTCGCCGCCCGCTTGACCTATGCCTTTTTAGAACAGGGCGCCGAGGGCAACTCCTTTGACCCCATCGTGCTTTTCGGGGCGCGAAGTTCTTTGCCGCACGGGATGCCGGGGGAAAACACCCTGGAGCCGGGGGATATTGTGCTGATCGATATGGGCTGTGTCCTGGAGGGATATTGTTCCGATATCACACGCACCTGTGTCTTTGGCGAATCGCCCGGCGCGTGGTTTGACACAATATACGAGACCACACTCCGCGCCCAGGAAGCTGCCTTGGCGGCCATCCGGCCAGGCGCGTTTGCCCGGGAGGTGGACGCCGTCGCACGGGAGATCATCCAGGATGCCGGGTATGGCAAATACTTCGGTCATGGCCTGGGTCACGGCGTCGGCCTGGAAGTACATGAGGCCCCACGCCTCAATGCCCAATCCGAGACTGTGCTGGAAGCCGGGATGGTGGTGACGGTGGAGCCGGGCATTTACCTGCCGGGGCAGGGCGGTGTTCGTATTGAAGATTTGGTCGTAATAACAGAAACAGGGTGTGAACGTCTTACGCCCTCTTCAAAAGCGTTAAAGGTTCTTACATGATTTCAACTGCAGACTTCAGAAACGGTATGGTCGTTGAGACGGATAAAGGCTTGATGGAAATTGTTGAATTTCAGCATGTAAAGCCGGGCAAAGGCCCCGCCTTCGTGCGCACCAAGTTCAAATCGGTCTTGACCGGTAAAATTCTTGAGCGTACCTTCCGCTCGGGCGAGCGCTTCGAAGAAGCCCGGATTGAAGAACAGACCTGGCAATACCTGTATCACGACGGCGATTTGTATCACTTCATGGACAATGAAACCTTCGAGCAGATGGTGGTCGGAAAAGACATTGTCGATGATAATCATAAATGGATGAAAGAAAACTCCAACGTAAACCTCCTGTTCTTCAATGGCAAGGTAATCGCGCTGAAACTGCCGATAGCGGTAGAATTGGTGGTAACCAAGTCCGACCCGGGCATACAGGGCGACCGCAGCTCCGGCGCCACCAAACCCGCTACCCTGGAAACCGACGCAACCATCCAGGTGCCGCTCTTCCTTGAAGAGGGTGACACGGTGAAGGTGGACACCCGAAGCGGCGAATACATCGAACGTGTGAACAACTGACGTACGCATAATACACCGTTTGTGTTTATTTGGCTTCATAAGCAATGCAGTACGTTTTGAATGTTTCGACATGTTCCTGCTGCCCCGAAGCTGTCTGAAGAGACATGCCCGGACAGCTACGCCTACTTGGTTGCTCCAGGATATCCTTGGATCAGGAATGCAACACAACAGATTGAGAATCGGAGGGTACTTATATGGATATAAATGAACTGAAAGATTTGGTGCGATTGCTGGAATCTTCCAGCTTGACAGAAATTGAAGTGGAAGAAGAAGGCCGCCGCATTCGGCTGAGCAAGATCAAGGAAAACGCTTCGAGCTCTCCGTACCAATTCCCATTGCTGCTGGGTCAGCAGGGCGACATTGCCTACACGCAGCAAGCCCTGGAGCCGGTGCAAACTCCGGCCCCGGCCTCTTCGCAGGAAGCGCCTCAGGAGCCGGAGGTCCGTGAGGAGGACAAACTGCTCACCATTGACTCGCCGATGGTGGGAACCTTCTACGCCTCGTCTTCTCCGGGAGAACCGCCCTTTGTGCAGCCGGGCGACACGATTGATCCGGATGACACGGTATGTATTGTCGAAGCCATGAAGATCATGAACGAAGTCGTGGCCAAGATGTCGGGCACCATTGTCAAGATAATGGCGGAAAACGGGGAACCGGTCGAATATGGACAACCCCTCTTCAAGGTGCGTCCATTCTAAGCCATCAAGACCATTCCCGAACGTTACTGGACCCGTGAATGCAGACCAAATCACTACTTAAAACGGAAATTCCATGTTCAGACGCATACTTATAGCCAATCGCGGCGAAATAGCCGTGCGCATCATACGCGCCTGTCGCGAGATGGGCATTACGTCCATAGCGGTATATTCCACGGCAGACAAAGACTGCCTGCATGCGGGGCTGGCCGACGAGAGCATCTGCATCGGCCCCCCCGAACCCAACCAGAGCTACCTGAAAATCCCCAATATCATATCGGCCGCCGAAATTACGGACGCCCAGGCCATCCACCCGGGTTATGGCTTCCTCTCGGAAAACGCGAAATTTGCGAGCATTTGCCGGGAGTGTCATATTGCCTTTATCGGCCCCTCGGCACAGGCCATTACGTTGAGTGGCGACAAAGCTTCCTGTCGGGAAGCGGTCAAGGCAGCCGGCGTGCCGGTGGTGCCAGGCAGCCAGGGTGTCATCAAGGACGCCGACGAAGTACAGAAGCTGGCCCAGGAGATCGGCTTCCCCCTCCTGATCAAGGCCGCTGCGGGTGGTGGGGGCAAGGGGATGCGCATTGCCCACAACGAGGCAAGCCTGAAGCACGCCATCTCCATGGCTTCCAACGAGGCGGAATCGGCCTTCGGCGACGGCGGCGTTTACCTGGAGAAGTTTGTTGAAGGCGCGCGGCACGTTGAGTTCCAGATTCTGGCCGACGAGCACGGCCACATTGTTTCGTTGGGCGAACGTGAATGCAGCATCCAGCGACGTCACCAGAAACTGATTGAGGAAACCCCTTCCACCGCGCTGAGCAACTCCCTGCGCTCGAAGATGAGCAAAGCGGCGTTACGAGCCGCCAAAGCCGTAAAATACACCAACGCCGGCACGGTAGAATTTCTCCTGGCCCCAGACGGGCAGTTCTATTTTATTGAGTTCAATGCCCGCATCCAGGTGGAACATCCCGTCACGGAAGAAGTCACCGGTATCGACCTGGTGCGTGAACAGATTCGCGTCGCCTCCGGTGAATTGCTGGGTTACAGCTCGGTGAAACCGCAGGGCGCTTCCATTGAAGCCCGGGTTTATGCCGAGGATCCGGAGCGCAACTTCATGCCGTCCCCGGGAACCATTAAGGCCTGTCATATCCCCGGCGGCCCCGGCATACGGGTGGAAACACATGTCTTTTCCGGTTATACTGTTCCCAGATACTATGACTCAATGCTGGCCAAGGTGATTGCACGCGGTAAGGATCGCAATGAGGCCATAGAACGCTTGTCCGGGGCGCTGGACGAATTTGTGACCGAAGGTGTGCATAATACGGCGAAACTATGTGCGCGCATCGTGCGCAGCGATCGCTTCCGCCGGGGCGATCTCGGACCGGACTTGATCAACGACTATCTGCCGCAAGCATAAGTCATAAAACCATGGCTGGACATTGATGTACCCCATATAATTCCAGTAGCATGCAACTTGTGACATAAAATTGCGATTATGTTACCAGGATGCAATGTCGAGGGAAAGGCGCCTTACGTTCCGATCCCCTGACATGCTCTTTTGTGATTTCTGCTTATTCTGAACCGTTCGCTAATCGGCTCCCGACATACGTGCGCTGCCAGGCGCAGGAGGTGTTCCCATGAAATTGGCTGTTATGAAACTGACAAGCCTGTTGGTCCTGTTGGTCGGTGTATTGCCCATCGCCCTGATGTTCACCGAAGTACCCTACGCGGACCAAGTTGGCAATGTGCTGCGCAACCTGGCGCCGACAGCGGATGCCGAAATCGCCATCACCGAGAAAATTGTCGCCATTGCCGTGAGCGTGGTGCTGGTAATTCTCGGTTTCTACGGCTTCATTCCGTCTTTTGCCCGGAAGAAAAGTGGTCGTCAGCTAATCATTAAAGGCGCAGATGGCGATATCACACTGAACCTGGATTCCGTACAGGTAAGTCTGGCGCGTGAATTGACGAAGATGCCGGAGGTCCACAAGGCCAAGCTGCACATCGAGCCTATCAAGGGCGGCAAAAAAGCCTTGGTCTCGGCGGATGTGGAAATTGAAAAGCTCAGCGGCGTTTCCACCCGGGAATTGGCCAACACAATTTCGGCTGCGCTGACCCGCAACGCCAAGGAAGTGCTCGGCCTGGAGGACATGGTCAAGGTGAAGCTGGATATTGACGGCATCCACCTGGACGAAAACCAGGCCCACGCTGCTACCGCCGCGACTGCTGCGACTGCTGCGCCGAGGCAACCTCAGGAGAAAGCGCCCAGGCAGGAGTCAAGCGCCCCGGACATTGCCCCCTCGACGCCGGAACAGGATGCGATGACGGAAGAGAAAGTGGATGCCGTATCCACCTCGCCGGCCTCACCGGCCCCAATTGTTGCTGCCGAGTCGGAATCTAAAGATAATCCGTACGACCTGCAAAAGGACGATACAGCCTTTACTGCCGATGAAACAAAGACGGACTCCGAGAGCGACTTCGGTTGGCGGGAATCCTCCTTGAGCAGCGAAGCCTCCACAGAGACGTCGACGACCGCAGCCGATGCGGATAGCGATGCGGCGGATGAGCAAAAAGACGAGGAAGACAAGCCCCGTTCCTGGTAGGCTGTCATCGAATTTTTGTACCTGAATATGAATTTGAAGTTGAAGTTGGTGTGGTCTAAAGGCTTGCACCTAATTATTGGAAGTCCAGCAAATGCTTGCGAAAAGAATTATTCCTTGTCTTGATGTTGCTGATGGCCGCGTGGTTAAGGGTGTTAAGTTCATGGGCCTGCGCGATGCGGGGGATCCTGTGGAAATCGCCCGGCGCTATGACGCCGAGAAGGCCGATGAGCTGGTCTTTCTCGACATCCACGCCTCCACGGACAACCGCGGCACCATGCTGGATATCGTACAACGGACAGCGGAACAGGTCTTCATGCCCTTGTGTGTGGGCGGCGGCATACGCACCATTGAGGATATCCGGAACCTGCTGAAAGCCGGCGCAGACAAGGTTTCCATCAATACCCCGGCCATACAAAATCCCGACTTCATCAACGATGCCTCTGAACGCTTCGGCAGCCAGTGCATTGTTGTCGCCATTGACGCCAAGAAACAGGAAGACGGGACCTATATCGTGAAAAGCCACGGTGGCCGGGATGGCGGACGGGCGACACCGCTTGAGCCCGTGGCCTGGGCGCAGGAAGCGGAAGCGCGCGGAGCGGGGGAGATTCTGCTGACGGGCATGGACGCGGACGGCACGAAAGACGGCTATGACATTCCCCTGACCCGGGCGGTCGCGGATGCCGTGGGCATTCCGGTTATCGCCAGTGGCGGCGCAGGGAACCTGGAGCACCTGCGCGAAGCCTTGGTGGAAGGCGGGGCGGACGCCGCCCTTGCAGCTTCCATTTTCCATTTCCAGGAATACACCATCCAGCAAGCCCGCGACTACCTGACCCGACACGGGGTCGCAGTGCGATGAGTGCGCGGACGATAGTGGCGACATGCCGCCAGCGGAGTACCCCGGCATTATACAAGCGGACAAAACGCCCAAGGGCAACGCTTTCGCTTGGGCAATGTCCTTTACGCCCCGACGTGCGCAACAACTTTTCACCCCCCCGCTTTGAACATCCCTACCACAGCCGCTATCATTACACCCAACGATGGTGAGTCCACTTCCCGGGGCAATCGCTTCAGCCGCGTGCTGCCATCGCTCTCCAGGATGCTGCACACGCCCATAGCGAGCCTTCATTCCGACAACTCAATCAAAACCAAGCCTAACGGAAGCAAAGTAAACCCCTGTGACTGCCGACCGCAGCCATACAGGAGGAGAGGAATCCCCCATGCAACTTGATGATAACCTGAAATACGATGCGAATGGCCTGATTTGCGCCGTGATCCAACATTACAAATCCGGGCAGGTGCTGATGGTGGGCTACATGAACAGGGAATCACTCGGCATCACCATCAAGGAAAAGAAAGCCTGCTTCTGGTCACGCTCCCGGCAGAAGCTCTGGCTGAAGGGGGAAAGTTCGGGTAATGTGTTGCATGTGAAGGAAATCCGATTGGATTGCGATGGTGACGCCCTGCTCTTGCAATGCGATCCGGTCGGGCCAACCTGCCACACAAACGAAACCAGCTGCTTTTATCGCATGCTGCATGACGACGAAACATTAACCTTGGAAGGCGACGGTATCGCCGAAAAATAACGATACCGACTCCGCTTCGGGAGCACATACAGGATGATCCATCCCAGTTTAGATACGTTCAAATCCATGGCCCGACAAGGGGCCTTGGTGCCTATATACCGTGAAATCATGGCGGACCTGGAAACCCCGGTCACGGCCTACATGAAAATCGCCTCGGGGGAGCAGTACTCCTTCCTACTGGAAAGTGTGGAGCATGCCGACTCCATCGGCCAGTATTCGTTTATCGGCGCCAATCCCTCGTTGATCTTTTCTTCGAAAGGACACGAGGTCACCTTGATCCGGGAGGGGCGCAAGGCAACCTTCCGCGCTGCGGACCCCATGGGTGAGCTGCGCAAGCTGATGGCGGTGTACAAGCCCGTGCCCATGGATGGCATTCCGGCCTTTCACGGCGGGGCCGTCGGCTACATGGCCTATGATCAGGTGCGCTTTTTCGAGACGCTGCCGGATGAGAATCCGGATACCCTGGAACTGCCGGATCTCTACTATATGATCACGGACACGATTCTGATCTTTGATCACGTCAAGAACAAAATCAAGATCGTGTCCAATGTCCACGTAAAAAGCAATGTGGACGCGGCGTACAACGAGGGTGTCCGCAAAATCCAGGAACTGGAGAATAAACTGCGGGGGCCACTGGTCGTCTCCACGGAACGGGTGCACTCCGGTCAACAGCAAACAGTAATCAGCTCGAACTTCACCCGGGAGGCCTTCTGCCAGGCAGTGGATCAGGCCAAAGAGTATATCCGCGCCGGCGATATCTTCCAGGTGGTGCTCTCACAGCGTTTCAAGCGCCCTGTGTATTCCAGTAACATCAATCTCTACCGGGCCCTGCGCTGCATTAACCCCTCACCGTATATGCTGCTGCTGGAATTCCCGGAATTCGCCCTGGTGGGCTCCAGTCCGGAGGTCATGACCCAGGTCGGCAACGGCAAAGTGATGGTGCGTCCCATTGCCGGGACACGGCCCCGCGGCGCCAACGCGGAAGAAGACCGGGCCTTTGAGCAGGACCTGATGCAGGACGAGAAAGAACTGGCCGAGCATATCATGCTGGTCGATCTGGGCCGCAACGATATTGGCCGTGTGAGTGAACCTGGAACCGTCGCCCCGGTGGACGGGAAGCTCATGGTCGTCGAACGCTATTCCCATGTCATGCATATTGTCAGTGAGGTCGCGGGAAAATTGCGCAAAGACTGCGACGCCTTCGACGCCCTGGCGGCCACCTTCCCGATGGGGACCGTGAGCGGCGCTCCGAAAATCCGGGCAATGGAAATTATCGATGAACTGGAGCCGGAGCGGCGCGGACCCTACTCGGGCGGCTGCGGCTATATCAGCTTCTCCGGTGAAATGGACACCTGCATTCTAATCCGTACGATGCTCGTCAAGGATGGCACCGCCTACCTCCAGGCCGGGGCCGGCATTGTATACGACAGCGATCCGGAACGGGAGTTTGAAGAAACCGTCAATAAAGCCAAGGCCCTGTTCAAGGCGGTTGACTTTGCGGAGAAGGGATTGGAATCATGATTGTACTAATAGACAACTACGATTCATTCACCTACAATCTGGTGCAATATTTCGGTGAGATGGAAACAGATATCCAGGTACATCGGAACGACGCCATCAGCGTGGAGGAAGTCGCCGCCCTCAAGCCGGATCACATTGTGATTTCGCCCGGCCCCTGTACGCCGAACGAAGCCGGTATCTCTGTGGACTTGATCCGGCAGTTGGGGCAGTCTTTCCCCGTCTTGGGTGTGTGCCTGGGGCATCAAAGCATTGGTCAGGCCTATGGTGGCGAGGTCGTACGCGCTGACCGCATCATGCACGGCAAGGTCAGTGAAATCACACACAATGGCCATGCCCTCTTTACCGACGTACCATCGCCCTTCACGGCCACCCGCTACCATTCGCTCATCATCCGGCGAGAAAGCTGCCCCGAAGTACTCGAAATTATCGCAGAAACCGATATGGGGGAGATCATGGCGGTTGCCCACAAAGAACTTCCCGTCTACGGAGTACAATTCCACCCGGAAAGTATTTTGACCGAGGTAGGCAAGCAGATTCTGCGCAATTTCCTGAATCTGGGCGCAAAGCTGTAAGTAACTAAAAACAAGTAATTTGTGCATTGTTGCACGCGCGCCAATCACGTCCGTTTATGACAACAATTCGTTTGACTTTACCCCGGCGGTATGCTACATTAACAGCTTGTTTGGGGTGAATTTCAAGGGTACAGGAGCAACCTTATCATGGGTATGAGTAAAAAGCAGTTACATCTGATTGAAGAGTACCGGCGTCGGGTAGGATTGTGCCGTCAATTTATGAATGACTGGCTGGTGTTTAATCAGATCATCAATGCCTACAACAGCCCGGATGCCGACAAGAGCCAACTCGAGAATCAGTTCTTGCAGACAAAAAGTAAGCTGGCCCGTGAACATAAGGTGCTCAAAGAGACTTTACAAGAAGATTATGGACTCGACAACAACACCATGAACATCATATCAGGCGCTACCAGCCTGGAAGCGATTCATGGTCAGTCTGAAGT
>SKJD01000182.1 GCA_007116095.1 Candidatus Hydrogenedentota bacterium | reverse complement strand
TAGCTGTAGCATCTATCACAATACGTTTCCATAAGCGACAAAAATGCGTATTCCGTAGTTAATCCGGTGAGGAATCGCCCATAAAACCGCATCATGGTAGCGTAAATGCGGGACTTATTGCATCATCCGCCATGAAGCGCCTCCGAAAGCTGGCTGTCGTCTTGCCCGCCGAAAAAAACGTACCCTGCCAAAATGCAAAACAGGACCCCAAAGCGGTGCTTGAGGTCCTGTTACGGAAACGATGAAGGTGCTTTTGCTTGGTCGGTTCTGGTATCCTGCAAGGACCAGAATTTGGGCACACCGGTCAATCAGGTAGTGTTATTTTAACGGCTCTTCTTGCGGGTGGCCTTGGCCAGATTCAGCAATTGCGGCGGAGTCGGTCCATAGGGGCTGGAATCGATGCTCAGGCTCTTCTCTACGACCTCGTTGACATCTTCGGCGTCCATGCCCGAGGCTTTGGCTTCAGCGATGACTTCGTGAAGACGACCGATGATCCGCTTGCGGCATTCTTCGCGGCATTTGGTTTCAATGCCCTTGTTCACGAAGACACCCATACCGCGCCGGGTGTAGAGCAACCCCATGACTTCGAGGTCGCGGTAGGCCTTGGCAACGGTGTTGGGGTTGACTTCGAGGCGTTCAGACAGTTCGCGTACGGACGGCAATTGATCGCCTGGGCCCAAACGGCCGGATGCGATGGCGAATTGCACATGGTTTTCGATTTGCACGTACACAGCGACACTGCTGTGTATATCAATGTTGGAAATCATTTGTAGTTATCCTCGCTTGAGTTAGGTGCTGCCTTACGGCGGCGTTTTGCTACTTGTATGACACAATGTACCCGCTATTAGGTGTCGTTGCTATGGTTCGGAGCATAATTGCACAGTATTAAGCCGTCAAAGGCTGCGTAATACTGAGGCTGCTTATACTTTACAACTATACACGAAATTCTTGAATAGGTCAAGAGAAAATAAGGCGCTTATTATTATTCGTTAATTTCTGCCAATTTCCGAATATAGCGCTATACCGTCAATATGAAGGAGCTCGTTGATGCGTCGTTTACCCTTGCTGCGCCTGGCGCCCATGGCGCTGTCGCTGTTGGCTTTGGTCCTGGCCAGTTGCGCCGCCCCACCCAGCGAACCGGTTTCCAGCGATGCGCCCCGTACATCCGCACCTTCCGGACAAGGCTTGCGGGCGGCGGCGTCCTTCCCCAGTGAGACCGGTCCCGTTGAAATCGACGTAAATAATGCGCTCGGACACAGCTTGCCTGCCCGGATTGATTTCTATGCCGACTATGAACAGGAACCCTACACCATCGAGGCGCCGCGCGGCAACATGAGCAGTCGTGCACCCATCGGAACATATGATATACACATTTATGTCTACGATCAAGGTATTCCTGTCTTGGCCGATGTACAGAATAAAGAGATAGACGCGAATAGCACAACATTCATAATGTTAAATCTACTCGAAGGCTCTGCCGAAAACCTTAGCCCGCTTGCCTTTGACAGTGATGGTGATCTGGTGCTGGATCGGGTGGAACTGGATTGGGGAACGGACCCGGAAAACGCCGGGGATTTCCCGGGCGCCTTGCCGGTGCCATACCATAATCAGGTCTTTTCCGAGGAGGGCGAATGGTACCGCGGGGAAATGCGCGCCTACTCCAACCACGGTATCGGCCAGGAATCGGTCGGCCAACTCATCCGCCGCGCAGAGCGCCTCGGACTGGACTTTCTGGCCATCACTGATCGCAACACCATGGCCTCCGTCTTTGATCCGGATTACCGATCGGATTCCGTAGTACTGATACCTGCGCTGGAATGGGGCAACAACGAGCGGGGCGTTGCCGTGCTCTATGGTCCGCGCAGCATCCCCCGCCCTCCGACCACCCGCGCCGCCGCCCAGGCAGAAATGCTCCGGTTACAGGCCCAGGGCGGTATCTTCACCGTGGGCCACCCAACCAACGCCGCCAACCCCTGGCTTTGGGGTCTGAGCTACGCCAACGCCATCGAAGTCTGGCACGGCAGTTGGCGCCAGATGACGCCGCTCCGTCTCAACCAGCTCGAAGAGGACATCCGCTTGCGGCGTAGTGGCCGGCTGGTACACTCTATCGCCGCGGCCGCCGCAGCCGCCGACAAGACCAATGTCGCCGCCAGACAGGCCGGCATGCAAGACCGTTCCATCTCGGGCAATCGACAGGCAACGCTGTTCTGGGATTACGAATTGCTACGAGGCTTGAAAGCCGGGGCCATCGGAGGTAGCGGGACACACAGTGCACGCAGCCCCATGGCGCAACCCGTCACCTATATTCTCGCCCGAGAAAAATCCTACGAAGGGATCATGGAAGGCCTGCGCTTTGGACGCACCTTCATTTCCTCCGGATTGGATGGTCCTGAATTGCGTTTTCGCGCCGACGTCTTGAACAACGGCATGATGGATGTGGACATCAGCGGCATCGTGCCCATCAATGTGGAGGTGATGTTCGAGATGTCCGTGCGCAATGGCCAGGGAATGAAGCTTCAACTGTTGCGTAATGGCCGACCGATCTACACAGGCATCATTGACAGCAACATCTATGTGAAGCCGCACCTGGAAACCCCCAGCGACAACGCTGTATACCGCATTCAGGTTATTGGTGATCCGTCCAATTTGCAGACAGGTTACGGCGCCACAGAAGTGTATGCCATATCCAGTCCCATTTACGCGCACGACATCATGCAGCCTCTCCTGTGGAGCCTACCCGATATCGACCCCGATCAGACCTGGGTCCGCATTGATCAGGAATACCAAGACGCGCTTCCCCTTCCCGACCCGGATCTCTCGTATTAAGCACACGAACTGCAATGCGGCGGAACAGCCCAAGAGCTACTCCGCCGCATTTTTTCTTGTTGAGATTATGGAGCTATGGCCTAATGCGGCGTAAACGATAGCATCCCCATATCACAGTGAACCCAGCCAGAATCAGTAGCACGGCAAAGCGTGCTACCGAAAGTTCCGGCTCACCTTCAATTTCGAGCATGAAGGGCTCGGTGCTAAGTGGGAAACCCTGCCCATCCTCGGGTGTAGTTCTGATATTACCGCCAGGTCAATACATTATCAGGCATTTTCGAATCGTTTTTCCCACTTAGTGGAGCGAGAAAGACTATTGGTGAAAAAAATCGGTGATTTTTTTCTAGAAAGCCCCGGAGTTCACCCCAATCGTCATTCCTGCGCAGGCAGGAAACCAGTACTACGTGAACGCAGCACAACACACGAGTAATAAGAACCTTTTCAATGCAAAAAAACCGCCGCAATGCCGTACGCCATGTTACGCCAACGGCCTGAATGCCTGCCTTCCATGACGGGGGTGGAGTGAGCCCCACCCCCGCGGGCGAACACAAGGTTCGCCCCTACACTTCGTTATGAAATAAGAAAATCGGTAATATCAGAACTACATCCGCTGCTATTATAAAATGGTTGCAAGGAAAAGTGCTGAACAAGACCGCCAATGCAACAAAATACTAAAAATGTTGCGCTCGTTACAATCTCAACTGCTCTTTTTAGGTTTATGCGTATTGCTGCTGAGTTCAAATTATTATCGCAACATTGTTTTGGTTAAAGACTTCGCAATTGCTCAGGGATGACTTCGGGCCTGTCGTTCAGGACGCAGCACCTCGAAGCGCACCTGGTCCTCGTGGCCGCTGTCGGAAAAACAGGTCAGCTTGTGGGCGCCGGGTTCCAGCGCCAGGTACAGCGGTTCGTTGTGGGTTGAAGCGCCGAGGTAGCGGTCGTTGAGGTACCAATGTAGCGGGTCGCTGCCCTGTCCCGAGGTGCTGAGCTGGATCGTGTCACCGCCCTGCACCCGCGTGTGGATATAGGTAGCCCCGGGCGCGGGGGAAGTGATGCGCAAGGTCTCTTGCCGTGTGGCGCTGTGTGGTCGGGTCTCGGAGGACGGCAATTCTTCGACATCTCCATGTGCATCCCAAGCCACCTGGATGGGATTCCTG
>SKJD01000355.1 GCA_007116095.1 Candidatus Hydrogenedentota bacterium | reverse complement strand
TCGGGATAGGGCAGGTCGGTGTCGTACACATTCATCACACTGATGGTGGCCGGCGGGGCCTCCGGATTCCGATCCTCGCCCTTGTTGGTCAGCGTAGGAATCGCCGGCGGCATGGTACGGGTCTTCAAGGGAATCGGGCTGATCAACCGCATGTCCCAATTCGTCTCGCCATCGAAAGCAGCGCTGTTCTCCACCAAGAGGATATGGTTGCCCATGCTGTCCAGTAGATAAACATTTTCCCAGCGATTCACCAGGTAGAAATCTTCACTCAGGGGCCAGGCCGTGCCGTAGGGATACTGCAAGCGCGCCCCCTGCTCCGACTCGGGAAACAGCACATACGGCGTAATCCTGCGGACCTGCGACATAAAACCGTCATCGGGCACTTGCAAGTCGAGTATCACCAGGCTGCCGAAGGCTTCGCCATGGTGCGGCGCTGCTGTCGCGATGTAGCGGTGGGAATTGGGAATGGCGCGGATACTCATCTCCGTGTAAGGCCTGCCCAGGCGACCGTCGAGAGTGGGTGTTTCCGCCGGACCATGTACTTCCTGTTGAAACTGGGAAGCGGCCATTGGGAAGGCCTCCAGGGAGGCCAGCACTTCCGGATAACGCTCGGTGTCCAGACCGAAACGGGGAAATTCCTCACCGAGTGTGTGCCAGGGCTGGGGATAATTGCCATGCGGGGCGCGGGGATTGCGGCCATCGGGATACTTGATCCAGAAATTGCCGCCCAGGCAATTCTCCCGGTCCACATAGTCCCATCGCGTATAGACCAGCATGCCGTCGTTGTTGACGCTCGGGTGCCATTCGCTTGTTTCGAAGTAGCTGAGGGGATAGACGTCACTGCCGTCGGGTTTCATGGAATGCAGGACATGGTTCGGCACTTCCAGGCCGCTGAAACAGCGGATATAACCGCCCCGACGCTCGGAGATAAAGGCAATGCGCCCGTTGGGCAGGTAGGTGGGGTCGAAATCGTTCCAGACGCCGTCGGTGAGCTGTTGGAGGCCCGTGCCGTCCACATTGACCTTGAAGATATGGAAGACGCTGTGCTCGTTCCACTCCCAGACATGCTCCTGGTTCTCGGTGTAGGCAAAGAGAATTTCCGTGCCGTCATACGACAAATCCGGCGACAAGAAGGCGCCCGGCTCCAGGGTTTGCCCCGTCAGGCGCCCCGACTCCACCACGCTATCTTCCAGCACATCCCGCAGCGCTGGCGTGTCGTTGTCCCAAATTCCGGAGGCCACATAGAGCCCGCCACCGGGGATGGCGTTGAAGCCAAAGTACTGGGTGGCGAAATGTTGGCCTTGATCATCGGTGGTGGACTGCAAGCCCTGGGCGCGGGAGCCATTGTACACCCCACGGGCGACAAAGAGGAGCTCGTCAAAGTCCAGCAGGGGGTTCTGTAGCGCCAACTCCCGTTGCAGCGCGGCGGCAGCGAGAAACAACGCATACTCCGCTTCACCGGCTTCAATCGCCCCTGCGGCTTCCTGAAGAATCACCCAGTCCTGACGAAAAGCGGTCAGCAGTTCCGGCTCCAGGGATGAGGCCAACTGCTCCAGCAGGGCGTTTGTCCTTCGGAGCATGACGCCTAGCGGGTGGCGGTCGGCCTGGTAGACCAGGGCATGGGGATTGAAGGTCTGCTCAGGCGTACCCGGCAGCGGCTCCTCCCCTTGCAGTTGGTTCTGCAAATGCCAGTACTGCTCGTCCCAGTCGATCAGGAGCGCATCGCGGTAGTCTGTAGCAGTCTCCGTAGTTTCTAACGGTACGGCGTTCAAGGCATCCGCGAAGGTAGCGCGGATTAACGTCACATCCGCCTTCGGGGCAATCACACCGACCTGGCCATCAGACATGCGCGCCTGGGATTCCCCAACGGCCAAACCGCTGAGTCCCAACCAAAGTCCGAGACACAAAACCACATGATTTCGCTCCATCACGATTTCCAGGTCCTTTCGACCGGCGCCGCCTACTGGCTGACTGCCGCCTCCACTTCAATTTCAAAGAGCAATTCATCGCGGCAGACATCCGCATGCAGACATGCCACGGGCAAGCCTGCAATGTCGTTGTCCCGGCAATAGCGCTGGAAGGTTTCCATGTAGTCCAAGTCCTTGAAATAGGCGATGGCGCGGGTGCAGTCCGACCAGGCCATCTTTCGGGAACTCAGAATCGCTTCGACAACCTCCATGGTCAACTGCACCTGCTTTTCCGCGTCATCCAGGTAGATGCTGCTGCCGTCTGGGGCAATCGATGCGGTGCCGGATACGTACAGTTCCCGACAATCCGGCGTGACCACCGCCATCGCCCGACTGAAGGAGCTTTTGTAGTCGATGGCCGGGCATTGTAACGGCGAAGCCACCGGGAAAATCTGGATGCGGTCGGTCTTGGGACGTATCGCCAGCGCATCACCAAGGATGGCCATACCATTGCGGTTTCCGGCGCCAATGCCCGTACTGGCCGGTATGCGCTTGTCAAAGACCCCACGCTCCTGGAAAAAGCGGGTGCGCACTTCGTTGAAGTCATCGTACCAGTCGAGCAGTTGATCCAGATACAGCCAGGTGCGCACGATGTCGCAACAGTCCATACCCGCCATCAGCAGCGTCCGCTCCATGTTCTCGAAGAACTCCCGGGTCTGGGTCTTTCGGGAAGCATTGGCGTCACTCGGCAAAATACCGCCCAACTGGCAGTAGACCGCATCTTCGTCTTCATAGACCATGCCCACACGGCGGCCATCCAGCATCAATGGGCGTGCCGTCGTACCGGACAGGACGACAGCTTGCGTGGCCGGCAAACTCTGTCCGTCGCAGGGATCGCCCCGCAGCCAGGACACAGGCCAGTTCAGAGCGTCCACATCAACCGCGGTCGCTTCCGGACGCTCGGTCCCGCCCAACAGCATCTGGCAGAGCACCGTACCTTCCAGGGTTTCGGCGCATGCCGCCAGGTGGTCGAAGAGTTCCGGGCCCGGGGCCTCGGGTTGCATGCTCAGCAGGTGTTTGCTGAATGCCTTGCGATGAATGCTTCGGCGAATCCGATCCGAGGGACAGGGCTTTGATACAGCGCCAAACATGACGTTCTCCTAACAATAACCGCGACTTCACCCTGGGCTACAGGGACAAGATATAGGCTGTGAGGTCCTGAAGTTCTTCTTCACTAAGATCGGACGTCTTGCCGTGCTTGTCATCCGGGTTGTGGCGGGTGAGCAAATCCATGATATCAATGGCCCGGCCATCAAAAAGATAGGGCGCCGTCCGCCATACCTCGCGCAATGGCGGCGTCACAAACTTGTCAATTCCGAGTTCATCCGGCCCCAGCCCTACGTCGTGCAACTTGCCATCGGTGTAATGGGGCCCGGAATGGCAATACATGCAACCGGCCTTGTCAAAGAGCAACTTGCCCCGTTGGGCTTCCGGGCTCAACCCGCCTTGCTCCAGGGCCGGACCGGGCACTGCCTGGAGGCTCTTCAGGTAGGCATCGACATTCGAGGCGAGGTCTTCATGCACCTCGACAAACTGAATGAAGCGGAAGCCGGCGCGCACGGCGACTTCGGCCTCCGGCCGGATACCGGTAATCATCACCGGGGGCGTCTCATGGCTGTACAGCAAACTGCGGGTATTCTTCGGGTTTCCGATGCCGTCATTCAGCAGGTCCCAGTTCAGGGCGTCAGCACGCACATCGGGATGGCAGGTGGCGCAGCTCTGCCATTGCTGGAAACAGTGCGATGCGTCGAAGAAAGCGATTTCCCCCTGGCGCACGTCACTGAGGGGACGGTCTTCAGCCAGCGCGATCTGCGTCACATTGCGGGAAGTGGCGTCATTCAGCGTCCAGACAGCCAGGCTGTCACTGAAGTACTCTGTCGCGACCACGGTATCCCCGGCCATCGCCATTCCACGCGGGCCGTTGCCGGGCAAGGCGACGCGCGTACGCAAGCCGACCAGGAAACTCAGATCATTTACGACACGGTCCAGGCTGACGGAAATATCACTGACACGTTCGCCGGCT
>SKJD01000090.1 GCA_007116095.1 Candidatus Hydrogenedentota bacterium | reverse complement strand
CCTGGGGCTTAAGAGTGAAGTGGTGGTAGAACGTGGCCACGCCGTACACCCGGCTCATCGGTACATATAAAGATGTGGCCACAAAACGCAGCGCTTCTTCATCCAGATACCCGAAGGCCTCTTGCACCGTGTGCAAAGTCTCGATCAGCGCATGGGGCTTGTAGCCATGTCGCCGCATGGTGGCCGCCACGATTTTCCACCGCTTGTCCGCCGAGGGCGGAGACGGAGGTTGACGAACCAGATAATTAAGCATAACGACCTCCTTCAACAGAGTAAGATGTGCTCGCAGAAAAGAAAAATCGCCCAGGTCTATACATACAGATCCTGGAGCGATGCAAAAAGCGGTAGGCTTGCTTGGGATGGAAAAGATGGTGGCAGCACCAGGGTGAAGAAGTATCTGCAAAAAAAGGCGGAGCTACACACTTGCGACTGACATGCAACGCTGTAGTCAAGATTGCATTATCCGCAGGTGCAGCTATATCTGGCATGTTCCCCCGAAATACCAACATGTCCCGCCTTTATACGCTGCAAAACTGCAGCAAGTAATTTGTTACATGACCATCGTAATTTAATGTGTACCCAATATTCAAGCAACTTACAAATAAAATCACTGTACACAGTAAGCTTAGTTAAGTTTTGTCAAGCAACCCAAACAAATATCATTAAGCGCCTCTTAAAATTCAGGAACAATTTTTCAGGCTCATTGCGATTAAACGGCCATTTGTGATAGGCTATGATCCCGTTAGAGAAACGGGAATCCCTCCTTCTCAAACACACTTTCCGGAAGTTTGCAACGCCCACATTGCATGTATTAGGTAGCCAGTATTTAGTCAGGAAAGGGTCGTGCTTTGTCGTCGCCTACTTTGGGTTCGGAATCCATAAAACAGCAGGTACTCGCTGTCATTCCCGCCCGCTATGCCTCAACCCGTTTTCCAGGAAAAATGCTGCGCCTCTTACACGGAAAGCCCCTGGTTTACCACACCTATTTACGGGCTTGTCGCGCCAAACTTGTAGGCCGGGTCGTTGTTGCAGCCGATGACACACGCATCAAAGACAACCTGGAAGCGCTGGGGGTTCCGGTGATCATGACGCGCCCGGATCACCCCTCCGGCACCGACCGTCTGGCGGAAGTAGCGCTGGAGGCGCCGGAGGATATTATTGTCAATGTCCAGGGGGATGAGCCGCTCCTGGATCCGGAAGTGGTTGACGCGGCCGTTATTCGATTGGCATCCGACCCCGAAGTGGTTGCCAGCACGGCCTGTCACCGGTTAACTGATCCGGATGACATCCGGAATCCGAACATGGTCAAGGTACTTCGGGATTTGGAAGGCAATGCGCTCTACTTCACCCGCGCCGCTGCGCCACATGTACGGGACGCCGCCGACCTGTCCGAAGCTGCCGCCATGCAAGTCTATTACAAGCATATCGGGTTGTATGTATACCGCAAGGATTTTCTCCTGCAATACGCGGCCATGCCCGCGACGCCGCTGGAAAAGCTGGAAAAGCTGGAGCAGCTTCGGATTCTCGAACATGGCTACAAGATGGCGGTCGTGGAAACAGACTACACCGGAATCGGCGTGGATACACCCGAAGATTTGAAGCGGGTCGCCCGCTTTATGGAATCCTGAATCAAGCAATGTGTGGGGATGCTTTTCCTACACAGCGAACGCTAATAACACACGAAATTACCTGAAAGAAAAAAGCTGCATCCTTTTTGTCCTGTTGTCCTGGCTTTATCGTGGAAAGGCATAAGAAAATGACCAAATATATATTTGTAACCGGTGGTGTGGTTTCCTCTGTTGGCAAGGGGGTACTCGCAGCATGTCTCGGTCTCCTGCTGGAAGCCCGCGGCCTGAAGCTGACCATGATGAAGCTGGACCCGTACATTAATGTCGACCCGGGAACGATGAATCCCTTTGAACACGGCGAGGTCTTCGTAACCGATGACGGGGCAGAAACCGACCTGGACTTGGGTCATTACCAGCGTTTTACATCGTGTAAGTTGTCACAAAAAAGCAATGTGACCACAGGCGGCATCTACAACGCCGTGATCCAAAAAGAACGTCGAGGCGAATACCTCGGGAAGACTGTGCAGGTCATCCCCCACATCACCGACGAAATCAAATCCCGCATCCGCATGCTGACAGCCGATCCGGAACAGCAATATGATGTGGCCATCGTAGAAATTGGCGGTACGGTCGGCGATATCGAAAGTCTGCCGTTTCTGGAAGCACTGCGGCAATTCCGTCTCGAAATTGGTCCGAAGCATTGTTGCTTCGTGCATGTCACCCTGGTTCCCTATATTGAAGCCGCCGGCGAACTCAAGACCAAGCCGACCCAACACAGCGTCCGCGCCTTGCGAGACATCGGTATACAGCCCAACGTAATCGTCTGTCGCACCGGCCCGCATCAGTTGAGCGAAGAGCAGATGCATAAGATTGCCATGTTCTGCGATGTCACCGGCGAAGCCATCATCAGCGCGGAAGACATCTCCCCGCTCTACGCCATTCCCATGAATTTCAAGAAGCAGGGTTTGGACAATACCGTCCTGGACATGCTGCATCTGGAAGCGCCGGCCAGTAACTTGCAGGAGTGGACGGCTATGGTTGAGCGAATGCAGCGGGCAAGCACCGAGTTGCGGATTGCGGCCATCGGCAAATATGTCGAACATGAGGACGCCTATAAAAGCATCAATGAGGCCCTCTTGCATGCGGGCATTGCGAATGACTGCAAGGTCAAGCTCGACTGGATAGAAGCGGAACAACTGGAAGGGGATGCCGATCCCGCCACCATCCTGGCGCCGTATCAGGGCATATTGGTCGGCCCGGGCTTTGGCCAGCGTGGCATAGATGGCAAGATCGCTACGGTGCGCTATGCCCGGGAAAGTCGGACGCCTTTCTTCGGGATTTGCCTCGGGATGCAGGTCGCCGTTATTGAGATTGCGCGGCATTGCGCAGAAATGCCCGAAGCCAATTCCACCGAGTTTGATCCGGAATGCAGTGATCCAGTCATTTCCCTGCTCTCGGAACAACGCGGCATCCAGGACATGGGCGGCACCATGCGTTTGGGCGAATACCGCTGCGATTTGAAGCCTGGCACCCACGCCCATGTGGCCTATGGGGCCGACGTGGTCTACGAACGCCACCGGCACCGCTACGAATTCAACAACGCCTACCTGGAACGTTTAACCCGGGTCGGTGGCATGGTCGTAAGCGGCGCTCATCCCAAGGGCGACTATCAATTGGTGGAAATCATTGAGCTGGCGGACCATCCCTGGTTCTGTGCCGTGCAATTCCACCCGGAGTTTAAGAGCACGCCCCTACATCCCCAACCGCTCTTCCGGGATTTTGTAAAGGCGGCGCTGTCCAGGTCTCGATCATAATATACGGCTTCAACCCTCTTCGTACGGCATTACCAGCAATCCAGCGTAGCCCAGTGGCGCATAAGCGGCTGTCGAACCAAAACGCAGTCCTGTCGGCATATGCATGGTCTGGGCATAGTCGCGTAATTGCGGCGGCTCATTGTTGAAGTCATAACGAGCTATAACTTGCGAACCCAGCACGAGCCAGGCGACACCCTCGTCGGCCCCAAGGAGATAACCCCAACTTGATCCAGGTTGCAGGGTAGTGACATTGCTGAATTGACCACTTACGCCGACCCGGGTCTGTCCAATAGTCCAGTTGCCTGATTCAGGGTAATAATCAAAGAACAAGCGGTTTTGGTCCTCAACAATGTCCCCGGTATATGGTGGCAATGCCTTGCGCGCCAGCGGTACCACCCGGTCGCCGCCATCCCAACGCACGCTGCGTAGCTCTTGCATGAATTCCCGCTGGCTCGTGTATTGCATGTCTTGCAATACCAGCACTTCTGTATCGGGATTATAAGCAACAATACGCCCCGGCACATTGGCTGCCGGGCCTGCTTCAGGTGGTGAAACATGCAAACTGCGCAAATAATAGGCGCTCAACGCCCGACCGCGGAGATCATAGCCTGCGTCTT
>SKJD01000476.1 GCA_007116095.1 Candidatus Hydrogenedentota bacterium | reverse complement strand
TAGCCCGGAAAATCGAGGGCGACCGTGCCCAGCGCGCTCTCCCGCCGGAAATCCTCATAAATACTGCCCTGCACAATCCCGAAGAGCGCTTGTTTATCAACAACCTCACGCGCTTCCCAGTGCGTTTTACAGCGCGCCGCCCATTCCAGGGTCATCCGGAACGATTGCTCCGCCGCCATACGGGTTACCGGATAGGTCGTGCACTCGTCAAAGCACATCATGATGTCCGCACCAATACTGATCTGAATATCCACCGCCTTTTCCGGTGAAAAATGGTGGCGCGAACCGTCGATATGGCTCTGGAAAGTGACACCCTCGGAGCTCACCTTGTTGAGCCCATCCAGACTGAAGACCTGGAAGCCCCCAGAATCCGTGAGCACTGGTCGATTCCAATGCATGAAGCGATGTATTCCCCCCGCCGCCTCCAGGGTCTCTGTTCCCGGACGCAGGTAGAGGTGGTAGGCATTGCCCAGAATGATCTGCGCGCCGATGGCCTCCAAATCTTCCTGACTCAACGCCTTCACCGACGCCTGCGTGCCGACCGGCATGAAAATCGGCGTCTCCACCTCACCATGCGGCAAGCTTAGCCGCCCGGTTCGGGCCGCGCACTGTGGGTCTTTCGCTTCTACGGTATATTGCATTACGTCTAGTCGTTTCCTCGGCGATAATAATTGCACCAAGGACAGCAGTCCCTGGCTCATGTTCGTTCACGGCGTGCAATCATAGCAGCAACCTGTGCAAAATAGCATCTCTCGATGCATCATTGGCCGCATCGAGCTATATCCAGGCCTGTACTACTGCATGCCTAAGAAGTTAAAAATACAGGTAGTTAGCCACAGAGGTCTCGTAGGCTCTGGACAGTCCCCCCGGCCACAGGCTAAGATAGTGGGCAGTCAGCGATTCCGACACGAACATCGTTGCTTTGCCATTCAACCCGCAAGTCTTTCAACAGGGATCACGCACCAAAACGCTATGTACGGTATGCCGAAAACAACTGCCCTGTTCCTGATCATACTGCTGTCTGGGCTCTTCACAGGCCTACAGACCACACAGAACGCGGCGGCGAATCCGGCCGATTTCTGGTCCGAGGCCACCCTGTACCGCGATGCCTGGGGCGTACCCCATATCCTGGCGGAATCACCGCGGGCGATGGCTTTTGTCTTCGGCTATGCCCAGGCGGAAGACCACCTGGAAACGATGCTCCTCGCCTACCGCACGGCCAACGGCACGGCAGCGGCGGTGCTGGGCGATAGTTACGCTGATTCCGACGCATTCTCTCTGAGAATGGGGCATGCGCGGCTGGCCCGGGAGGCCTGGCCGCAATTGGATTCGCTGACCCGGGCGCTCTGTGAAGGCTTCGCGATGGGCGTGAACGCCTGGATTATGGACCACCCCAACCGCACGCCGGAATGGGCGGAGGGGGTGCATCCGGCGGATATACTCGCGCTCTGGCACGCCTTCATCATGAGCCAGGCCCCGTTTGATCTGCCCGACAAGTACCGGCGACCTCGGGCGATGGAAACGGGCAATACCTGGGCCCTGGCGCCGGATCGCACCCGCGAGGGCAAGACGCTCCTCGTTATTAATCCCCACCAGTACCACGATGGCCCGTTTCAATGGTATGAAGCCCACCTGCTTCTGGGGGACATCAATGTATACGGAGCCACCCTGAAGGGCTTGCCGGTCATTGTCCAGGGACACAATCAGCATCTGGGCTGGGGACTGACCCCAAATGCCCCGGACACCGCCGATATGTATCAAGAGCAATTCCAGACCGTTACGCGCAATCCACGGGATCCCCGGCGCTCGGTCGAGCTGTTGCCGCTGGAACAGGCCCTCGCGCTGCATTACATGTCCCAGGCCCAGTCTTACTATGTACGCACCAACGCCGGACTGGAAGAGCGCTTCACTCCGGCCTATATCGGGCCACGCGGTCCTATCTTCGAAGGCTTCGGCGGCGATCTCCACTCCTGGCGTATTGGCGGCTATTATGATTTCGGGGGTTTGCGCCAGCTCTTTGACATGGGGCGGGCGCAGGACCTCGACAGCTTCGGCCAGGCCCTGAACCAGGGACAGATTCCGACCTTTCATGTGCTCTATGCCGACCGGGAAGGCAATCTGTTTTACCTCTACAACGCCAAAACTGGGGTGCGCGTACCACAATTGCAGGAAGAGAGAAACGCCGATGCGGAACTGCCTCCGGAACTGCAACAGGCCTACCAGCGGGGGCTGAATTGGCGGGAACCGCTCCCGGCCCACTATGAATCGGTAGCCTGGGGAAGTTATATCCCCCTGCAAATGCTGCCCCGAGTACAGAATCCGGAGAGCGGCTTTATTCAGGCAACGGGCAATCCACCCTGGACCGTGACGGATGACGTGGGCATGGACCCCCGCGCCTGGCCCGGCTGGCTGGTGAATGACCGTGAAACCTACCGCGCACAGCGTGTGCGGCAACTGTTGCGCCAGGGCCGCCGCTCCTTCACGGACATGCAGTCGATGCTCTACGATCAGGTGGTTCCGGCGGCTGTCGAGATGGTGCCCATGTTGCTGACGATGGCCGATCAGCGCCCCGACCTTATGCGTGGAGCCCACCCGGACATGCGCGCCGGACTGGATATCCTCCGCAACTGGGATCGAAGCGCTTCCACCCAGTCAACGGGCATGACCTTCTACCACGTATGGTGGGCCATGCTCCAGACCCGGACAGCACGGGATTTCAACAGCGACGCAGCCCGGTATCATGCCATCCTCAACAACTCCGAAGCGGCCCAGTCCGCGGCGCTACGGGCAGCGGACGACGCGGCGCGGATGATGCGAAACGACTTTCAGACCGTCTCCATCCCCTGGGGCGAGGTTCACCGCATTCGGCGGGGCAACCGCGAGGAAGCGGCGCCGGGCTCAGGCACGGGGGAGCCTATCTTCATCGCAAGCGATTATGCCATCGAAAACAAACGCTGGCAGACGACCTATGGCTATGGCCTGGCCCTGGCCGTGGAGTTCGGCGAGTCCCCTAAAGCGGTCAGTGTCGCTCCCTTTGGCGCCTCTGACAATCCGGACTCTCCACACTTCGATGATCAGATGGATTTGATGCTCCAGCAGCGTTTCAAGCCGACACGCTTCACCCCGGACGCCGTCTGGCGTCATGCCGCCTATGGCATGGGCCGGCGGATTACCCTGCAAGCCCTGGGTACGGAAGCAGCCGTGCATATCTTCGCGGCCCAGCCGGTGCAAGCGCAGCTAAGCACCCGCCAGCGCGCCCCGGAGGAACTACCCGAAGGACTGGCCGCCTACTCCCTGTTCCTGCGGCCGGAGCGCGTCCAGGCGCAAACGCCGGTGGAGTTGCTGCTGGAATTTGAGGTTCCCGCCGGGGTCGCCTCGCCCGAAGCTCTGCCTTACCTACAGTTGTACCGCTATACCGCAAACCAGGGCTGGCAACCACTCGCCCAGCAGCAATTCAACCCGCAAACCGGCGTCTTCAGCGGACAGGACGGCGCGCCCGCGCTCTACGCCCTGCTTGGTCCGGAAGCGTATCTCGCCGCACCGCCCACGGAACAACTGGAGCCAACCGTGCCCTTGCCGCCATTGATCGCGCAGACGCCGGAGGACGTTGAAATCGACCTGGAACACGGCGATTCCGACACCTCACGCGGTGTGGCCCTGCCGCCGGTGGAATCACTTCCAATTTACCATCCCTTCCCGATGGATCCGCCCATGGCCGATGCAGCGCCGCCGTTGATGCCCCGAGACCCTGCTGCCGCCATCTTGCCTTGGGGCGATGCTGAGGATGCGGGGGCAATGCCGGATTTCCCGGGTCCGGAAACACCCGAAATCGAAGACGATGTCCAATGGGAATATCCGCAAGCGCCTGGCATGCAGCCCGGTATGCCTGTACGGCCCACCGAAGACGGCAGCGGTATTGAAATCGCGCCACAACACAGTACGCCCGCCCCCCAGAGCCTGCAACAAGGACAGGTAAGCCCGGAAGAATTTCAAGAGCAAATGGAATTCTACGAGAT
>SKJD01000300.1 GCA_007116095.1 Candidatus Hydrogenedentota bacterium | reverse complement strand
TGGCCTTTGCGCGCACCCTCGCCCACGAGCCGCGCATCCTGGTGCTGGACGAGGCGACCTCCAGCATCGACACCGAGACCGAAGTGCTCATTCAAGACGCCATCGCCAAGCTCATGGCCGATCGCACGAGCATCGTCATCGCCCACCGGCTCTCCACCGTCCAACACGCCGACCGCATTATCCTCATGCACCACGGCGAAATCCGGGAAATGGGCACCCACCAGGAACTGCTGCAGCACGGCGGCCTGTACCGAACACTCTATGAATTGCAGTACAAGGATCAGGCGCTATAGGCTGTGCGCCCATTAACGCGGCCTCACGTCTGGGAAAGCATGTCCTGAAGGATGTTCTTGTAGATAGCCCGGACGGCGTTTCGGTGGGCTTCCGCGATCTGTAGGGGGTCTTCCTGAAGCCCCAGACGTCGGGCGAGGGCCTCTCGGGCTTCCAGGTGCTCGGGCAGGGTGCTGCGATCATTGCCGTCGTACATACGGATTCGATTCAATATACGGCGTAATACCTCATAGGCATTGCGCAGGATTTGTCCTTCATCCTGCTCAATACAACGATGCGCCAGCATGTAATCCAATGCTCCGAAGACATCCCCCCGACGCAACGCCGGATGCGCCGAAACGTGTTGCAGTTGGCGGTATCGCACAGCAAACTCGATGGCACCGATACCGCCGTCAGCACCTTTCAAATCGTAGTCCTTAGCCTGGGCGACCAGCTTGCTCCGAATACGCTCCAGCGACTCCAGTGCGTTACGGTCAGGCAGTCCGACAAAGGCGATGTCCCTGGCTGTATTTTCGGCCACCTTCCGAAATCCGGCATCCCCGGCCACGGCCCGCACCTTCATCAGCGCCATGCGTTCCCAGGGTTGCGCCGCTTCCTGGAAATAATCCACCAAGCGCTCCCGTGAGATGGCAAGCATCCCTTTGCCGCCATCGGGTCGCAGGCGCAAGTCAATATCATAGAGGCGGCCATAGCGCGTTGGCTCTTTCAGGATGCGAATGCATTGCGCCGCCACTGCGCTGAAATATTCCACCGGCGCCATGTCGTTCTCCAGCCTTTGGCTACCATCATAGACAAAGACCAGGTCCAGGTCGCTGCCATAGCCCATCTCCAGGCCTCCCAGTTTGCCCAACGCCAAGACTGCGAGGGGCGCCGAGACCGCGCCATGGCGCCTGGTCACCCGCTCGCAGGCCTGGGCCAGGGCGTCCTCAAGAATCACCTCGGACAGCAGGCTCAGCGCGTCGCCCACTTGGGCAACGCTACAGTCCAGCACCAGCTCCTGCATGGCGGTGCGCAGCATTTCCGTATCACGCAGGCGGTACAGTGCGGCATCGGCATCGTAGGCGCGCCGCAGGGAAGCCAACGCTGATTCCAGGTCAGCCCGGTCCGGATGCGATTCCAGCGCTCCGGTGCTTCCGACCACCTCCAATAACGCGGGATCCCGGGTCAGGATTTGCGCCAGATAGCGGCTATTGGCAACCAATGTCACCAGGTAAAGTACGAGATTCTTGTTGTAGCGCAGGAGATCATAGAGGGTTGCGGGGGCTTTCATGGAATTGAGCAAGTCGGCCAACTGCAATAACAGGGTGTCGGGCTCCGCTGCTTGCGTCAAGCAGTCAAGCAACGTCGGGGCCACCTCGGCGAAACGCTGCCGAATATGTATGGGATAGGGATTGTCGGCGTCGCCGTTTGCTAAATGCTGTAGCTCGGTACGCGCTTTCCCGGCATCGCGAAAGCCCATGGCCGCAAGCTTTTCCATCCCCACAACCCCGTCGCTATGTCGCTGTAGCAGGTCCCGCACCCACTGGTAGCCATCGCCTTCCGCCGCCAGGAAGCGCTCCAGAATCTTGCGGGTCTCGGCGGTATGGCCACGGTAGACATTCATAAATGCGGCGCCCGACTGGTAGCCGAAGGCCCGGGCAAAGGCGTCCAATGCCCTGGCGTCTGCCGGCAAGGCATGGCATTGACGACCATGCTCCAGTTGTAGTTGGTGCTCCACCAACCGCAGGAAGATGTAATGGTCCGCCAGGGCTGTTGCCTCAAGTGGTCTTAAAAGATCGTTGCGCCCCAAGGCTGCTATGGCTTTCAGGGTGTTGGCACTGCGCAGCTCCGGGCGATGCCCCCCATGCAGCAATTGCAACATCTGCACCGTGAATTCTATATCGCGTATCCCCCCGCGCCCCTGCTTGACTTCGCGTTCCGTCTCCCCCCGACGGGCAATCATCGCCTCGGTCTGCTGCTTGGTCTCCCGGATATCCTGGAGCATGGCGTCGTCGAAGTAGCGCGGAAACACAAAGGGACGTATGTGCTGCAAGAAACTACGCCCCAGCGCCAGGTTGCCTGCACAAGGTCGCGCCTTGATCAGCGCCTGGCGCTCCCAGGCGCGCCCGAAGTCGGCATAATACGCCACCGCACTCGGCATGCTCACCGCCAGCGGCCCCATACTCCCATGGGGCCGCAAGCGCATGTCCACCCGAAAAATATGCCCTTCCGATGTATTTTCGGAAAGGCATTGGATTATTTGTTCACCCAGCTTGCGGTACCAGGTTACATTGTCGATGGACTCTGGCCCACTGGAAAGTCCCTCCTCGTCATACAAAAACAATAGGTCAATGTCGGAGGAGAAATTAAGCTCCTGCCCTCCCAGCTTGCCCAAGGCAATGACGACAAAGGCGCTTTCCTCGCCGCCGATCGCTTCCTCCACCAGTGGCAGTCCATAACGCTGTTGCAACGTATATCGAGCTGCCTGATAGGCCTTTTCCAACATGGCGTCGGCCAGGTTCGCCAGGTCTTCGGTAACCGACTGTAGCGGGGCATGGTCCACCAGGGCGCGTGTCCCGATACGCAATAACGCCTGCTGCTGAAAACGACGCATCACACAGCAGCATTCCGCAAAGGGAGCCTCGTTGGCGACGGCGTCGTCCAGACCGTGCAGGTATTGTGCGACTGTCCACGCCGATTCCCGGTAGGCAGGCGCAGCGAGCGGTGGCAAGCATGCCGGGCGTCGACTGAGAATCGCGCCCAAATAGGGGCTTTGGCTGCACAGGGTCAGCAAGATATCGAGAGAAGTCGGGGTTAGTATCTCCGCGACAGGCGCGCAGTCCGTTGCCTCATTGGCCTGTTCAAGAAATCGCTGCAAGCCAACCAAGGCGCGCCGCAAGTCCGCCATCTGTGGCAATTTTCTTTGCAACATCGGTGCACATTCAGCCAACCTGGATGCAGGCAACAACGCTTCAATCCGTTCAGCGATTGGTAGCAGTTCCGGTTCCTTGTCCATGGCTTCGAGCGCATGGAGCAGCGCGTTTGCCGATGCAGTCATATCCTGCCCCGCATTCTCATCCCGGCGCATGCACAGCGCTGGATGGCGTTATTGCTGTATTGCATGATCCCGGTGCAGGCCTTCCCAACGGGCTTCGCCATTGGCCAACACCAGATACCAGCCTTTGGCCTCCAGATCTTCGGGAACAGTCAAAGGGGTGGTGGCGACTACCCGATTATCCAGGGTGACCCGCACTTCACCCACGACCGTACCCGCCATGATGGGGGCATTGAGGTATTCCGGATACACGGCGGTAAGCTCCAGTTCGGCCATGTTCTCCTTCGGCAACGTCACCCACAAGTCGTCTTTGGCCACGAGGCGCAACTGGTTAATTTCGCAATTGTTCACCTCCACATAATTTCCAAGCGCCACACCACCGGCCACCACGCGATACCGGGTCATCTGGTCAAAGCCGGCGTCCAGGAGGTTTTCAGCCAGATTGAAGCGGACCATGCGGTCCGAGCTGCCCATAACCACCGTAATCAACCGAATTCCATCGCGCACGGCCGTCGCCGTAATACAATAGCCTGCCGCCCGGATATAGCCGGTTTTTAGTCCGTCGCAGCCATCCATACGCCGTAGCAATTGGTTGGTGCTGCTCCGCACGGCATCGTTGGGACGAAACTGCACCGAGCGCATTCCGGCCCAGGCCATGACCCGAGGATCGCGCACGCAATGCCGCGCCAGT
>SKJD01000466.1 GCA_007116095.1 Candidatus Hydrogenedentota bacterium | reverse complement strand
CCTTGAGCGTCTCATAGACTTGCTCACCCAGCGCCTTGATATTGAAAAAGACCTGAATCTTGCCGCTCTCATCGCGCATATCGGCAAACGAACTCTTGCCATGACTACGGAAAGCCGTCATCCGCCCGGCCAACTGCGCAGTCAACGCCGGGGCCGCTTCCGGATCATCACCCGCCTCCGCTTCCGCAGCCTCCAACGCTTCCCGCGCCGGCTGTATCAGACTGCTACGCTCAAAGCGGTACGCAAACGGGTCATCCCCCCGCTCCCGAATCCGCGCGAGCTTGTCCAGGCGATGCTGCCGGAGTTCATCTTCGGTATTGTGCTGTTCGTGCTGCTGCTGTTCTTCGCTCATGGTATATTCTCAATTTCCTGTATACAGATATCTATCTCGCTGACTGTGTGTAGTCGAAAATGTCCACTTTGTCTATCAAGTCCACTGCGTCAGCGTACACGTGTGTGAACAGCGTGGACGATGTAGACAGAACAAAATACCGCCCCCGTCAGGCCTTCGCCGGCTGTTTTCGTTTGCTCCGCCGCTCCAGGTTCCACTTGAGGTAGGCGGCGATGAACTTGTCGATATCGCCGTCGAGAACCTTGGTTACGTTGCCGGTCTCTTCGTTGGTGCGGTGGTCTTTGATCATCTGGTACGGATGCAGCACGTAGCTGCGAATCTGGCTGCCCCAGGCAACGTCCATCTGGTCGCCGCGCTGCGCCGCGAGTTCCTCGTCTTTTTTCCGCATCTCAATGTCATAGAGCTTGGCCTTGAGCATGTTGAGTGCGGTCTCGCGGTTGCGGTGCTGGGAACGCTCAACCTGGCAGGCAACGACAATCCCTGTAGGCAGATGCGTCAGGCGCACGGCGGAGCTGGTTTTGTTCACCTTCTGACCACCCGCCCCACTGGACCGGAAGACATCCATCTTCAACTCATCTTCACTCACTTCAATTTCAATGTCCTTGTCCACCTCGGTGATTACTTCGACAGCAGCGAAAGAGGTGTGACGGCGGGCGGCGGAGTCATAAGGAGAGATGCGCACCAGACGATGCACCCCTGCTTCGGACTTCAGGTTGCCATAAGCATAGGGGCCGGTCACCCGTAAGGTTGCGCTTTTCAAGCCTGCTTCGTCCCCAGGCTGGTATTCAAGTATCTCAACCTCAAAATTTTGCAATTCGCAATAGTTCATAATCATGCGGTAGAGCATTTCCGCCCAGTCACAGGATTCCGTACCGCCAGCGCCGGGGTGAACGCTCACCAACGCCGGCTTGCTGTCACGGGGATCCATGAAGAGACTGTTCAGCTCCAGACGCGAGAGGCGTTTCTCCAGCTTCTCCAGCAGCTCCGTGATCTCCTCCTGGTAGGCTTCGTCTTCCTCTTCCCGCGCCATTTCAATCAACACCGCTGCATCGTCCAGCTCCGCATGAAGTTCATCCGGCGCACTCACAATGCTCTTGAGCCCTTTAAGCTGCTGCACCACCTTTTGCGCCGATTCCGGATCATCCCAGAAGCCCTGTGCCGACATGGTCTGCTCCAACGCTGCAATTTGCTGGTTGGTTGCGTCGATGTTCAGGCAATCCCGTAATTCACTCAGGCGCTGTACGTAATTTGCAATAGTTTCTGATTCTACTTCATACATGGATATTCACTGTGCCTCTTGGTTGCACTGATTTACTACCTGCGCCGTCGCGGCGTTCCTGGATTCCATCAATCGCAACGTGGCGTCAAAGCAGCGTGAAGGTATAGTACATGACCGGCCCGGCAAAGAGGAATCCGTCGCAGCGGTCCAGCACGCCGCCATGTCCGGGAAAGAAGGCGCCGGAGTCTTTGATGCCAGCGTTGCGCTTGAGCATGCTCTCCATGAAATCGCCAATCTGCCCAGCCACAGAAAGCAGCGCTCCAAGGAAAAGGTAATAGCCAAGGCTCCAATCCGGAAACAGCATCCAAGCCGGTAGATGGGGCCGCCCCCAGGCCACCAGCCCCATTAAAATGCACGCAAATGCAATACCGCCAAGCGCGCCTTCCCAGGACTTCTTCGGGCTCAACGCTGGCGCCATCTTGTGCTTGCCTATGGCCGAACCAACGAAATACGCCCCGGTGTCGGAGAGCGCCACCGCGCCGATAACCAGCGTTACGAGTCCGGGGCCAAGATCGCCTATCCCGTGCAGGGCGACAAGATGACTGCCCATCCAGGCGACGTAGATAACCCCAAAAATACTGGCGGCAAGACCGGCCAGGCTGTGTTTGTTGCGCGCCATGTGGGCGACCGCGAGCAAGCCGAAGCCCAGGGTGAACATGGCGGCGAAGGCGGCGGGTTTGCCCAGGTAGGCGGAAAGTAAAAGCGCCACGCCCACGGCTATGCCGCCACGCGCATCGACGTCCAGCCCGCATTTCTCCGCCATGCCGTAGTACTCATACAACCCAAGCCCGACCATCAGGGCCAAGGCCAGTGTAAAGACCAGGTGGAGTTGGGGAACCCAGATGAGCACGGCAGCCACACCAGCCAGGAACAACCCGGTCAGCAAGCGCAGGCGAATCGCCCCCTGGGTCTCCCGGAACATACGACCGAACTGTCGAGACGCCCTATCCCGGGCACAAACGTTTGATGGCTGCATCAGCCCTGCTCCTCCGCTCCAGGCAAATCATGATCTCCGCCAAATCGGCGGTGTCGCTGCTGAAAATCAACCACCGCGTCAAAGAGGTCCTGCTTGCCAAAATCCGGCCAGAGCACCTTGCTAAAGAGAAATTCCGCATACGAGACCTGCCACAGCATAAAGTTGCTCAGGCGCTGTTCTCCACTGGTGCGAATCAGGAGGTCCACTTCGGAGAACTCGGGCAGGTAGAGCGCCTCGCGGATTTTAGACTCGTCAATCTCGTCAGGTTGAAGCGCGCCTGCTTGCACCTGTCGCGCCAAACTCCGCATGGCGTCGACCAGCTCGGCGCGGCTGCCATAGTTGATGGCCACATTCAGACTGAAACTGTGGTTATTCCGGGTGCGTTCCATGCTGTAGCAAAGGTCTTGGCGGGCCTGTTCCGGCAAATGTTCCAAACGCCCCATGACCCGAATCCGAATATCATTCTCGTCTATTTCTTCGATTTCCTGCTGGATAAAGCGGCTGATCAGGCTGAATAAGGCATCTACCTCATCTTTCTCCCGTCCCCAGTTTTCCGTCGAAAAGGCATATAGACTGAGTACGGGAATTCCCAAATCCCGGCAGGCCTCCATACAGCGACGCACACTTTCCGCACCGGCCTCGTGTCCGGCTACCGTTGGCAGCCCATGTTTCGCCGCCCAGCGCCCGTTTCCGTCCATGATGATGGCGATATGCTGCGGTAGTCGTGTCGGATCGATACGTGGGTCCGGCATCACCGGCAACGGCGCCGCATGTTCAGACTTGGACATAAAATAAAAGACCTTGCCCCATTGTAATGAAAAAACCGCAGCCAGGCGAACAAACGCCACCCCGCCGCGGTGCATGAACATCATGTCGTACGTAGTCGCGGCCGTTGCCGCCCCCACGCCAGGTTTCCCTTTAGGGCGCTACGCTAGACCTCCATGATCGCGGCTTCTTTGGCCTTAAAAGTCGCGTCAATGGCGTCGACATGGTCGTCGGTGTATTTTTGGATATCTTCCGTCATGCGGTGCGCATCGTCTTCGGGGATTTCCCCATCTTTCTGTAGCTTCTTAAGCGCTTCAATCGCGTGCCGCCGCACATTCCGAACAGCCACCTTGGCCTGTTCCACATGCTCCTTGGCGGCCTTGACCAGTTCACGGCGGCGTTCTTCAGAGAGCTTGGGAATAGGAATCCGGATGACCCTGCCGTCGTTCGACGGATTCAAGCCCAATGGGGACTGCTGAATCGCTTTCTCCACCACGGAAAGCTGCGATTTGTCCCACAACTCCACCACTACCATATTTGGGTCCGGCACGGTCACCGTACCCAGTTGGTTTACTTTCATTCTGGAGCCATACACCTCCACCTCCACCACATCAAGCAAGCCCGCCGTGGCGTGGCCCGATCGAATATTGTCCAT
>SKJD01000497.1 GCA_007116095.1 Candidatus Hydrogenedentota bacterium | reverse complement strand
CTTGCCGTGATGGATAAGCGCCGCCCGGAGCCCAACGTCGCCAGGGTCTATCACGTCGTCGGTGATGTGGAGGGACGGGAGGTGCTTATTCTTGATGATATGATAGATACAGCCGGCACCCTTGCCGCTGCAGTCCAATCCATCCAGGCGCAAACCTGCACCGACTGGGAACTGCTGCTCATCGACGATGGATCGACGGACGGCAGCCTGGCATTGGCGCAAGCTCTGGCCCGCAAGGATGAACGCATCCAGGCATTGGCGCGTCCGCACCGGGGCATCGTGCCTGTGCTCCAGGAAGCCGGCACATTGAGCCGCGGCGTCTATCTGGCGCGCATGGATGCGGACGACATCGCCCACCCCCGACGCCTGGAACTTCAGGGCGCCTTGCTCGACGCCCAACCGGAAGTTGCCCTCTGTGGCACACAGGTGCGCATGTTCGGGGAAAGCGTCGGTTCCGGCCGCCGGCGATATGAAGCCTGGCTCAACGCCTTGTGCGATCCTGAAGCCATCGCGCGCGAAATCTTCATCGAATGTCCGATTGCCCACCCGGCTTTCGCCATGCGGAGAGCGGCCTACGAGACGGTGGGGGAATATCAAGACCTGGGATGGCCGGAGGACTATGATTTGGTCTTGCGTTTTTGGGCAGCCGGAATGCAACTGGCGAATGTCCCGGAAGTGCTGATCGACTGGCGCAACAGTCCACAGCGCCTGTCCATGCAGGATTCGCGCTACAGCCTGGCGCAGTTCCGCGCCCTCAAGCGCCACTACCTCTTCCGCAGTTACCTCCAGGAATCCAAATCGTTTTACCAATGGGGCGCGGGCGAAGTGGGAAAATTGTGGCTTCGGGAATGGCCACCCCAACATCGCCCAAAAGCCGTGGTGGACATCAATCCACGCAAAATTGGCAAGACCATACACGGGGCCACGGTCATTTCAGCCGATGCGCTGCCTTCACCGGGGGAATGTTTCGCGGTGATAGCCGTCGGCGCGCCTGGAGCCCGCACTGAATTGCGCGCTTGGTTCAGCGAACGGCACTACGTGGAAAACCGAGATTACCTCTTTCTGGCGTAAGGCTTATGCGAAAATAGCAATCGAGATGACACTCAAGACGGTTAGTGTGATTTCGCCCACCGAGTACAACACCCAATGTTTTACCGCACAAGCTGCGCGAGGTTGTTTACCCCAAAAACAAACTTGAAGGACTTAGACTCTGGAATTCAAGGTGAAGTTTTAATTGCATCGATTCCGCCATTTTGCTATTATCTATACCGAATGATTGCTGGAGCAACGATCCGGTGAACAGCAAACACCTTGCCGCTCACCCCATTCCTGTATTAGTTCCAGAACCCGGGCACGCATATTACGTACAAATCAGCTCCAGAATGGAATCATACCGTGCTTTCCCATACGGTTCCGGACAACCACCAATAGGATGAAAGGCGAAATCCTGTGTCTGTTGTTATTGAAACGGAAGGACTTTCGAAGATTTACGAAGGTGCACTCAAGGGCCAGGACGTCCATGCACTGACCGATCTCGATCTTTCCATCAATGAAGGCGAAATTTTCGGCTATCTCGGCCCGAACGGTTCCGGCAAGACGACCACCATCAAAATGCTGCTGGGACTTATCTTCCCGACTGCGGGTAACATCAAAATCCTGGGCTCTGAAGACATTTCGGCGTCGGAAATCCGCATGCAAATCGGCTATTTGCCGGAAGGCGCGTATTATCCCGACTTTCTGCGCGGGGATGAAGTCCTGGAATTTTACGGTCGTCTGTATGGCCTGCGGGGCGCCAAGCTGAAACAACGGGTGGATCAGGTGCTGGAGGAGGTGGGGATGACCCACGCCCGCAAGCGTCTGTTGCGGGGCTATTCGAAGGGGATGCGGCAGCGTATCGGACTGGCCCAGGCCCTCATCAACGATCCGCAGATTCTCATTCTCGACGAGCCCACCACGGGCCTGGATCCGATTGCCCGCAAGGAAATTCGCGACATTCTGGCCCGGCTCCGAGACCGGGGCAAGTCGCTGCTGATTTCCAGCCACGAACTGCTGGAAGTGGAAATGATCAGCGACCGGGTCGGGATTCTGTTTGAAGGCAAGCTGCAAACCTTGGGCACCATCAAGGAATTGCTCTCGGATCGCGACTTGAACATCGAGATTGCCGGCGCAGACGATACAATCTTGGAGCGTTTGGCGCAAAAAGGGCTGGTCACCGACGATAAAGTGGGGGACCGGGTCCGGCTGCGCGTTGCGGAGCAAGTCAGTTCCTTTGACGCACTGGCGATTTTGAAAGAAGAAAACGTCACCTTGTTGAGTGTGGCCCCACGCCGTGAGACCCTGGAAGACTTGTTCGTACGGGTTGTCGGTGATGCGCAAAGTAAACGGAGTACTAATTAATCATGACATCCGTAGTGGAATATTTGGCACGACCCTGGGCTATCGCGGTATATACCTGGCGCGAGGGGATTCGCAAGAAAACCCTGGTGGGCTTTCTCATATTGAGCCTGCTGGTGATCTTCGGCTCCAGTTTCCTCGGCGCCTTCCTCGACGCCACCTACACCGGCGATGCCGATGTGGACATGGACCTGAAGCTGGTCAAGGACATCAGCGTCACGACCATATCAATTTTCGGCGTATTGATCACCATCTTCATTTCGGCCTCCGTGGTGCCCAATGAAGTGGAAAACAAGGTCATCTATACCGTACTGTCCAAGCCGGTCCGCCGTCTTCAGTACCTCTTAGGGAAGTTTCTGGGCGTCCAGCTCATCATCCTGATCAACCTGTTGCTGATGGGAGGGCTGTTTTTTATCACCCTCTATTTACGCCAGAATGTAATGCCGACCTTGTTGCTATGGTCCATTCTGTTGACGTATTTTGAATTTTTGATCATATCTTCGTTTACCTTTGCCATCTCCTGTGCGTCTACTTCTTCAGTACTGCCCACTATCGCCGGGTTCTTCATCTACCTGACAGGCAACCTGACGGAGTACCTCAATGATGTAAGTCTACGATCACAACAATCCAGTGAATTTATCGACAACATCATCGGCTATGTCGCCCAGGGGCTGTATATCACGTTGCCGAACTTGCAGAATTTCAGCTTAAAAACGCAAATCCTGAATTCCCAACCCAACGATCCGCCAACCGATGTGCTGATTCCACAGCTCATGATGTACGGCGTGGTCAACGCCGCGGTGGGCTTTGCGTTGGCCTATTGGATATTCAGGAGAAAGGAGCTGTAGGGAGCGATGAAAAAGTATCCTAACCTCTCCATTGCTCTGATATTACTGATTCTCGTATCAGTGGCGTCGGTGCAAGGACGCCAAATACACAATACCCGGGCCGCCCAGGCGTTTTACCACTGGATCCTGTCCGCCTCAACCAATGAGCGGCTAGTAGACAGCTGGAACCCGGACTACAACGATCAACTTCTCATGGAGCAGGTGGTGGCCTCGACAGAGGCCGCTTCAGCCCAGGGCAGCCTCAATTTGCCGGCCCTGTCGCCGGAAGAGCGCACCTTTGATGGCCGTGAAATCAGCCTGGTAAGCGCGCTCGCCAGTGATGTCGAGAACAACGATGTGATCTGGCGCATAGCCCGTAATCGAGAGCTCCGCGATGTCCGGGCGAATTTCCTGGATGAAGTTCGTAACCGGAACCTGCAATTCGCCCAGAACATTGAGTATGCCGACGCCCTCGCAGGGGAAGTGAATCTTATGAATCTCTTTCTCGGCTTCCGGCAGCTAGCGGCCAATTTCATCTGGTTGCAGGTAGACCGCTACTGGCATCAGGGAATGGTGCACCGCATGATCCCCCTGATCCGGACCTGCACCACGCTGGATCCGCAATTTGTGGACGCCTATTTGGTGGGCGCCTGGCACCTGGCGTATAATATTACCGCCAGAATGATGGATACCCCCGAGCACCTGATGGAGTGGGATCCGGAGTTTGAAGCCTGCGTCGGCGAAAAAGAGCAGTACTACTACATCGGCGCTGACTTGCTGAAAGATGGTATCCGGAACAATCCGCG
>SKJD01000314.1 GCA_007116095.1 Candidatus Hydrogenedentota bacterium | reverse complement strand
ATACTCCTGCTCGAACTGGGTCCAGTACTCCGGGTTGGTGATGGCGTACACGCCGGGTCCATGCCCCAGCACCGGCTTGTCCATGATCATGCGGGTTGCACTGACATATGACTGATAGCGCAGCAGGATCGAGGTGTCCAGCGGGAAGGGGGAGCCGGTTTGTACATAGCTGCGGGTCATCGCGCCACCCACGGCCAACATGCCCAGCATACCGAGTAAAACCAGACTCACAACGATCCCCTGGGCTGGACTTTTGAAGCGCCGCACCACCACGGCAGCCACCAAGACCAGCGCCAACGCCCCGGCCAGCGCCAGGATGCCGGCGCGCTGGGAAGTCTGGTGCAAATGCGCCAGCATCAGGACCAGAAAAAGAATGGGCCAGTTCATCCGCCCCAAACAGCCTCGCCGTTGCGCGGCAAGCGCAGCGTCCTGGTCGGTATGGTCCTTGGTGGGCGTCTCGCCGGATGTAGGCGATTCCGCTTCCGGCAATACGTGGCGCCACGACCAGGCCAGGTAGATGGACAAGACAATGGCCAACACCAGCGCATGCGCCGCGTAATTCGGATTGCCGAAGGTGGCGGGGAGGTTGGCGTACAGGTCCGACTCCTTGTCCCCCCAGGGAAAAGGGTCCAGCCCCGCCAATTGCATGAAGCCATAGACCGAGGCCAGGGCAACAGCCGCACATACCCACAGCAAGGCAAAACGGACCTGGGCCAGATTGCGGTACACCTGGGTCGCCACCAGATACACGACAAAAAGACACCCGAACCAGCTCAGTTCAAAGAAGCTCTGAATAAAATACGGCGAACGCAGAGCGGCAATAACGTAGAAAGCCAGAAAGCACCAGGCCAGATCAAAGAAGATGCGGGGTCGTTCAAAGGGGATTTTGTAGCGCCAGGCCGCCAACAGCCAGGCGCTCCCCAGCAAGAACGCATACCAGCTCGTGATGAGCTTCTTGATATGGCCCGTCGGGTCCGGGGTGTGGGGGTACATCGCCAGCACCAACACCACCATAAACAATATTATCGAAGCGCGAAACACGCGCTCTATGAAAAGCTGATTTTTTGGCAAGGAAAAACGACTCCGGAAACGTAGGAATTGATAGAAGCCCTGTTATCAACAGGGCGGTCCATTGCGGACACGTGTGAATAAAGGCGCGCATGATGCTACCATTCCCGGTCGCAAATCCGCAAAAATAAGGCCATTTTTAAGCGCCTACAGATTCATATACTGATCGCAACATGGGCCCATAGAAGAGTCTGGTTAGATTCTTAGGGGTGGGGCTCACGCCCTATCCCGCCGGAGCCCCCCCGTCGTTCACTGTGAAACGGAACGACGACGGGCGGCACGGTACCGGTTATGCCGTCCACCAGGTAGCGCCGGGCCCAGCCGCCTTGCTCGATGTAGTCCGAAGCCTCTACCGTGGCTCCCAAGGCGACGTTTTCCCCCTCCTGATTCAACACCTTCAGTTCCGCCAAGGCGAAAGCATGGATACCCGGCTCCCGCTCCCGCAAGCGCGTCACCCGCAACCGGAGATAGCGACCTATTTCGGGCGAAAAGCGATAATCCAGCGGGACCCGCGTCTCGGGATCATTCCGGGGCTGTATCGGGGGCGTCACATCTGCATCACGGCGATCCACCACCCGCACAGCGTCCGAGAAGTCCGCTTCCCGCGCCACTGAGATTTCGTAGCGCAGGGGAAAGAGAAAAGCGGTATCGTCATCCTGCCAGTCATAGGGTTGCGCCGGGTAAAGCAGCACAGCATGGACATTACGCTCCTCGCCGAGGTCCAGGATCACTTCCGAGGTATTTTCTGCCGTATCGAAAGTCGCGCTGTGATAGCCATTGTGGGCATAGGCTGCGTGCATGGCTTCCGCCGGATACCCAATCCACTGCGCCTCCCACAAATCCAAATCCAGTACGCCCATGCGGAATTTGGCTGGGTCACTCCAAGGCCCCGGTTGCTCGTCCTGATCCCAGACCCGCACCTGCCACCAATAGGCCTGTTGCGACGTTAGGAGATTGCCGATGTAGGCAATGTGCGCCTGCTCCGAAGACGCCACCCGACCACTCTCCCAGGCGTCGCCCGTATCTTCGGCCAGCAGCTCCGGCGAAGTCGCTACCCGAATTTCATAGGCCGACTGCGTCAGGTTGCGTTGAGCCGGCGCGGTCGCCTGAAGCTGCCAACTGAAGCGCGGAGCGGTTATGTCCAGGCCCAGGGGCTCGGAATCATATTCACAGCGCAACGCCACCGCTTGCAGGCTTCCTGACGAGGTACTACCCGCGTCCGCCGCCTGCGCGAAGCCAGGAAAGAGCAATGAGAAGACAGAAGCAACAAGGAGTACACAAAAAAACATGACGAATACCCTTTGTATGTAACCATACTTTTGGTTATATAGTTTTATAAACCCAAGTAATTGTCCGGGGTGTTAGTTCTTAAGTCACCGTTGCAAGCCAGCCCCCCGATTCGCAACGCAGCCCCGACCTACAAGGCCCCCAATGCAGCATCTGGTTCCGGCAATGGCGGCGCATATATCCCGAGGTGGTTAGCTACGGGGCGCTCCCGACCGGGTATGCGCGTGTGGATCGGCGAATTCAAAACTCGAGTCCGTCCATCGGGTAGCTGCATTACCAAAGTTGATGAACCGCCCCCGTCCAGGTTGATCGCTTCATCGGCCCCCAATGCAATCAGCAGTTCCCGCAATTCTTCCAGGGAAAGTCCTTCGCTGTAGTTTGGTTGCCGACCATCTGCCACCAGCAGGATGAGGGTATTGCTATCGCGGTCTAGCGCAAAGGCCGTGCGCGGGAGACGCTGACCGTTGGACTCTGGCGGATTCACAGGTGTCGTGAGGTCGATGTACTTGCCGGCCAGTATATTGTAGCCGCCCTCCGCCTCTCCGAAGAGAATGGTATTCTCATCGCTGATACTCACCGGGATGTAGTGTGTGGCGCGGGAGGAGTACTGATCCCCGCTGGACGCGGCTTCCCCAAGAACCGCCACCGGCTCCCCGCTAACGGGATAGTAATCCCAGGGATTGTTCGCGTGGGAAGGATAGAAAAAATTACCATTGATGGCCAACTGCAACTGGTGTTTTCTCAGGAACTGGGTCGTGGTCTGCGCCCGAAGCTCGAATTCTCCCTCTAAGTCCGGCGGGGTTACAAAAAACGAGAGACCGGGCGCGTCCAGGGAAATCCGCACCACGTGATACACCAGGGGAAAAGGTTCGCGTTGGGAAACACGTTCGTAGGACACGCCCTCGAACAGCCGAACCTGAATATCTGCGGGCTGTGGGCGGAAATAGAAATACCCCAGCACACCGCCGCCGCCGAAACTCAGCAACACAGCCACCCACAGTACTGCCGCTATAAACTGCCCAAGTGCAAAGCGCCAGCCGGTGAGACGATGACGCAGCAGGCAACGCCAGTACAACCAGGCGGCTATTCCCAAGCCGCCCAGCACCAGTAAACCGAGCAGGATTACGGGTATGATTCCCTGTTCGATGTCCACGACAACTCTCCCGGGTACCACGGCGCAGTTTTTTCCAGACGCACACAGTGCCCCATGGAAAAGGCAAAAGGCGACGTCACACCTGCACAACCAACCATTCCTTTAACGTCAAGATGCCTGCGCACGTCGACGTTGGCGCGTTGAAATCAACCCGACCTGGCCGTAGTTCACGCCCATGTTCCGGGCAACCACTTCACATTTGGCCCGCAGGATCAGGTAGACATCACCGGGGAATTCGTCGATCGTCTCAAAATTTCCCTGGCCCTTGCCGATGATGACATCCGCCGCATGCATCCGCTCCAGAAAGGATTCCGGGACCTGGCTAAGGGGCGAGCCAATGAAAGCGCCGCCATTGTCGATGACAGGACAGACATCGGTGAGGCCCACCATCTCCGCATCTGCCATCAGGACATCGTTTAGAATGGGCTGCGCCTTGACCACCGCAGTAACGGGAGTGAATTGCTGCAACACCTCGATGCACAGCATGTCAAATACGATTTCCCCGGCATTGTCCAGCAGGT
>SKJD01000387.1 GCA_007116095.1 Candidatus Hydrogenedentota bacterium | reverse complement strand
TCTGACTCGCCCGGGGCCAGGTTGATCCGCATCCGCTTGATGACGCCGTCCCACTTCGGGTGGGTGTGCATCGTGAGGATGGAGTGAAAACGGTCTTCCGGCGAGAGTGGCGTATGCTCGGGATAAAGATAGACCCGGCGGTCCTCGCCGTAGTCCTCGTCGCCTTCGCGCAGCCATTCCAGATACGGCACGCGATGGTGTTCCGGTGTGCCAGTGCGAGACCAACGCAGTTGGAGGAAGGGGGCATGTTGGTGTTCAATCGTCATGCCTTCGGGGGTGTAGATTGTCGGTGACGAACCTGTGGCGACCACGCGCCAGTTTTGCCCGACGATGCCTTCGGATTCAGCGTTCTCCACGTCCCAGGAAGCGGCCGCCGTCTCGCCATAGTATTTTTCGCGGCCCCAGGCCCGCACATGGTCGCCTCCCCAGCCATGCAAGTCCTCTTCATGCTGGAAATGCCAGCCCGCCGCCTTACCGGCGATACGGTCCGGTCCATAGTCCGCCTGGGTCCAGAGCGGGAAGGGCCAGCCGTGGTCATGCGAATGGGAGAAATGCTGGTGGGTGAAGATGGCGCCTTCGCCGTCCATCTCAATGTCCAGCAAGTTTTCCCGATGCACGTCCTGGATGCTGCGGTCCGCCCCCCGGGGTATGGCGTTGTTCAGCCACATGTCCGAAGTCAGGCAATATTCCTTGTTGAACAGAACCTCTGGATTTCCCAGGCGATGGTGAAAATGGTACCAGAGATAGTCGCTCATTACCGTCGCCGCTTCCGGCTGTCCTTCAAAACTGAATGTGGTGAACCCCTCCGGAATCTCCGGCGTCTCTACCTGTGCATGCACCGCAAAGCCCCCCAAAATCATAGCCAGGGCCGGCAGTACCCGACCCGCCCACAGTGTATACGGCTTCCAAAATCCCCGCATGATAACTCCTTTTTTGTATTGTTGCCGCTTCAATATTGCTTAATTTATGGATGATTTTACTCCGCGACCCATGGCAATTGCCAGTGCATAACGTGCTGGACTTTTGCGACCTGAGCGGCAGCAGGACGAAGTTTTTTGTCCGATGGCCGCGCCGAATGCCTGCTGCGCACAGCATGTATTGTGCAGCCGGTGTAGGGTGCGCGTTATAATCGCAGGACTGATACGCTATGTCATGTCAGGCACAGCAACCATTGTCCGTTAAACTTCAGACCAAGCGACCCAAAGTAGGAACTTTTTATTCTATGCAAGTAGTCATTTTCGCCGCAGGCAAATCCACCCGGACCTATCCCCTGACCCTCACCCGCCCCAAGCCGCTCTTGCCGGTGGCCAACAAGCCGATACTCGCGCATCAGCTTGATGCGTTGAAGGGACTTGTTGACGAGGCCGTGCTGGTGGTGGGGTATAAGCACGAGATGCTCCGCGACTATTTCGGCGACAGCTATGGCGATATACGCTTGCGTTATGTGGTGCAAACGGAACAGCGGGGCACCGGGCATGCCTTGCTGCAATGCGCGGATGTGATAGACGCGCCCTTCCTCGCGATGAACGGGGATGACCTCTACGCAGCGGCAGACCTGGCGCGTATCGCCGCTTTGCCCCTGGCGGCGCTGGCGAAGCCTGTCGAAGACCCACGACTCTACGGCATCTTTGACGTGGACAACGACAACCGGGTTAAGCGCCTGGTGGAAAAGCCGACGGAAGTGTTTTCGAACCTCGCCAATATTGGTGTTTACAAACTCTCGCCGGCAATATTCGAGATACTCTACGGTACGGAGGAATCCCCCCGGGGTGAAATCGAGATAACAGCGGCTATCGAGGTCCTGGCCCAGCGGGAATCGGTGCAGGTCGTTCCGGTGGAAGGCTATTGGCTCCCCATCGGCTATCCCTGGCACCTGCTTGACGCCAACACCTTTTACCTGGAGACGCTGATGCAGCCGATCAACCAGGGCAATGTGAGTCCGGCGGCGCATCTGGAAGGGCCGGTCTCCATTGGGCGGGGCACGGTTATCCGGCCAGGTGTGGTGATCGACGGCCCGGTGCTTATCGGAGAGCATTGCGAAATCGGCCCGAATTGTTGGCTGCGGCCCGGCACGAGCATTGGCGACCACTGCAAGGTCGGGCAGGGCAGCGAAATCAAGAACTCGATCCTCTTTGAAGGCGCGAAGGCTCCGCACCTGAATTATGTCGGTGACAGCATTATCGGCGCTGGGGCGAACCTGGGCTGTGGCACGGTGACCGCCAACTACCGGCACGACGGCAAGAACCATCATTCCATAGTGAAAGGCGAGCTGGTGGACACGGGACGGCGGAAGTTCGGGGCGGTGCTCGGGGATGACGTGCATACCGGCATCCACACGGCCATCTATCCCGGTCGTAAGATGTGGCCGCATACCAGCACGTTGCCCGGCGAAGTGGTAAAGTCCGACCGCGTGGAGTAGCCGCTTGCATCTTGGGTAGGTCAGAATGCGGTGCGGAGATAACTGAGCATTATGTTTTTAATAGCAATTAGGCATCAAGAAAATCAACAGCGCTAAATATGGGGGTGGCCGTTCCGGACAACTTGTTAATATTTCAGGAACAGCCTGTGGATAACTTGTGTATAAACTGCGATGTGCGCGGGGCGCCTGTGGAAAAGTTTTGGAGGCGTCCGGAGTTTTCAGAAAGTAATAAATCGTGCAAGTGTCTCTTGTGTAACTGTTTGCGACAAGAAAATTTTCTGTTTGGGCGGTATTTGCCTCAATGGCAGCTTGTGGATACAGCGGTGAATAACCCTGGGTAGCCCTGTGGATAACTTGCGAATGGTCACGGTTTGGAGCACCCACAAGATATGGGGATTCCTGACCAAATCGATAAAATAACGAAAAAAGCAGGGGTGGCCTCTTTGCCAGGCCAACTTGCCGGATGAGACACCCCAACACGCGAGGTAGGACCATGCGAATTTCACGACGTGGCTTTCTGGGAGCCTGCGCACTGACCGCCGCCTGCCAAAGCATGCACCACAAGCGCGGCCATGCGGTTGAAGCACCTGTAGAGCCTGAGGGGTACGGCCCCACCCGGCATCGCCAATTTCACGTCTGCCTGAATCCGGACTCGCTGGAGGCCTATCCCGAGTTACTGGACGTCATGGTCGATGTCGGTATGAACAAGATTTGGCTGCCGGCCTTCTTCTACGGCTACTGGCCCTATGAAGAGGAATCCCGCCTGCGTTGGCATCGTCGCATCGAGGATCGAGGCATCGCCACGGGAGTGGTCAATATTCCCCTGGGGCATCCCGGAGACTCCCTGGGCGCGATGCACGGGAATGTCCCGCTGACGCCGCCGGAACATTGGCAAATGGGGTACTATCCCGACGACAGGCAATACTCGGGAACGTCGTTGCATCCCCCGGCGACCGAAGAGAATGTGGAAGCGATGCGGCGTCTGGCAGCCGAAGGGGCCAAGGAAGTCTTCCTGGACGATGACTTCCGCCTGGCGGTCTCACCGGGGATGATTGGCGGCTGTTTCTGCGATGCCCATAAACAGGCATTTCTCGAATCGCGGGGCTTCGGCGAGGAGGCCTGGGAAGCGCTGTTGCATGCCGTGCAAAACCGCCAGCCCACGCGGGAGTTGCGTGAATGGGTGGAATTCACCTGTGACGCCCTGACGGACTCCTTCCGCCAGCAGCAGGCGGCTGCTCCGGAGGTCGCCATGGGGAACATGGTGATGTACTTCGGCTCGGAGAAAGCAGGTATCCGTCTGGCCGACTACAAAGATGCGCTGTTCCGGGTCGGGGAATCGAAATTCAGCGATGCCCTCTTCACCCCCGTCAAGGGCAAGACCGATGCGTTGTTCAGTTGCCTTTTCCATCGGCGCTATGCCCGGCCGGAGCTGGCTTACAGTGAGACCACATCCTACCCCGCCGATCAGCTCTCTGCGCAAAACATCGCGGCGAAGCTGGCCATTACCACCATCGCCGATGTGCGGAATACGATGTTCATGAGCGGCCTTACGCCCTATCCCATCGGTCACTGGGACACGATTGCGCCGGCAATGCGCCACCATGGCATCCTGCATA